>CAMDWC010000093.1 GCA_945878825.1 Haliscomenobacter hydrossis DSM 1100 | reverse complement strand
ATATTAACATTTACAATTTCCTGTGCAGTAATGGAATTGAATACCAGAATACCAGAAAAAAGTCCATCTAGAGACCTGATATCATCAGGTAGCAAGATATCCATTTTTACACCTTCTATCCCAAACCAATTTTTAACTTTATTTAGCATGTTTGATTATGTATTTACTCAATAAAATATCTTTTTTAAAATTTGGTTATAAAAAATAGCTTAAAATCATAAAAAAACCGACGAACAACTTAGATAACTCTTTTAAGCCAGAAACTCCCTAAGTTTTTAATCAAATGGTGTTGGGCATCGCACAAGTTATTTACTAAGGTATCAATAAACAAAGTTTCCAAATTAATTTCATTGGACTTTAGCTTTTCGGACCAAAAAGAGGTTGAAGCTGTTTGCCATTCATTATTCACAAGAGCAGATTGTAATAATCTGTCGAATAAAGAAATTTTATATTTAATTTCTACATTTTTAATAAAAGCGACCGATTTATCCATGGAACATCCACTGATAGTATGAGAAGATTCATCTACAATTAGCATTAATAATCTTGAAAACAAAATAAAACCAGTTGCTTTAAGAACAACGCCATGACTATCCCAATGGGCACAAAATGAATCTATATCCATTTGAATTGATATTTGTTCTGATTCATTTAAAGTTTTATCAGCAGTAAACAACCAAACTTTAGATGAGCCATTGAAAATCTCTAAATTAAGCTTATTTTCCAATAAATTATTCATAGATATCCTTTAAAGCTGTTGAACAATTAATTCAGAAAGATCTAACACCATTATATTTTTTTCTGTTGCATCTGAAGATAAACCATCTTGAAGCATGGTAATACAAAAGGGACAATTTGCTGCTACTATGTCTGCTCCTGAATTTATTATTTCAGTTGCACGAGCCTGATTTATGCGTCCGGAACCAGGTTCATCTTCTTTCCACATTTGACCACCACCCGCGCCACAACAAAGACCATTAGATTTGCACCTTTTTAACTCCACTAAATCGGCATCTAATGCTTCCAAAATCTCTCTTGGCGCTTCATATATTCCATTTATTCTACCCAGATAACAAGAATCATGGTAGGTAATTTTTTTACCTATAAAGGAACCACCACCTTGCAACTTCAGTTTACCGTCGGCTATCAGACCGTTAAGGAAAGAGGTATGATGAATTACCTCATAATTTCCACCTAACTCGGGATATTCATTTTTTAGGGTATTAAAGCAATGAGGACAAGCCGTTACAATTTTTTTTATCCCATAATGGTTTAACGTTTGAATATTTTGAAGTGCGAGCATTTGGAATAAAAATTCATTACCAGCTCTTCTGGCGGGATCCCCTGTACACTTTTCTTCTTCTCCCAAAATGGCAAAAGATACTTCAATTTTATTGAGAATTGTAGAAAATGCTTTGGTTACGCGTTGAGCACGTGCATCAAAACTACCAGCACAACCTACCCAAAATAAAATTTCAGGAAAGATCCCTTGGTTATAAAGCGTTGAATAAACAGGAACTTGGATTGACATATAAAAAGCTTAAAGTTGTTGGCTAATCATTCATATCAGCAGCCCAGGCGGACCTTTCCGCTGACAATGACCACGCTGCCTGATTATTTTCTAAACTATTAAAAAGAGGAACCCAATCGGCGGGTCCGGAAGACAATGTTAATATTTCATAACGCCTCATTTTTATAATAGGTTCAAGAGGATTTATTAAAACGGGACAAGCTTCAACGCAAGCATTGCAAGTGGTACAAGCGTGAATTTCTTCAGGTAATATTTGGGAAAACAAAGACAGACCATCTGAGAAATTAGCTGGAGAAAGAGGCATATTCTTATCTTGGCAAAAGGCTACATCCCCACTATCCAGTTTTTTACCAACCTCATCGGCTCTATCTCTGATATCCATCATTATTTTACGAGGAGATAATTTTTTACCTGTCATATTTGCCGGACAAACCTCTGTACATCTGCCACATTCAGTGCAGGTATAAGCATCTAAAATATTTTTCCAGGAAAGATTAAAAACATCATTACTTCCGAAATCTGGTAATTGATTTGTGTCATTACTTGATTCAGATATTCCCAGCAAAGACTTAACTTCATCCATGATGGCAGGCATATTTTCTATTTTACCTCTTGGTTTAGTATTTGCATAATAGGTATTTATGAAGGCAAAGATAATATGCAAGTGTTTTGAATAAGAAAGATAAACAATAAATCCAAAGACCACTATAATATGACCCCACCACCCTATTCTCTCTAATATGTATAAAGTGTTGGTATCAAATTCTTTAAGAAAAGGAACAAGGAAACCACTTAAAAAGAAATGATATGAATCGTGATGCAGAGAAACGTCCGCACTGTTCATCAAAAATATAAAAAAGATCAGCACAATTTCAGCTAAAAGAATGATTAGCGCATCCAATGCAGGCCAACCCTTTAATTCTACACTTTGAAAACGAGGAATTTTGAGCAAATTTCTCCTGGCTAAAAACACAAAAGTTCCTATGAGTGCCAATAAAGAAAGCACCTCAATAAAATTGATAATAAGTAAATAAAAAGATCCTAAAATGGGTAAAAACACTCTGTGAGAACCTGTTATTCCATCGATAAGAATCTCAATTAATTCAATTTGCGTAAAAATAAAAGCAATGTAAATAAATAGATGTAAGATGGCAGGCAACCATTTAGTAAACATTTTTTTTTGGCCGAAAGCAATAAAAATTACATTTTTCCACTTTTCAAAGGATGTACTGTCAGGTGTCCAATTTACCCCAAGACTAATATTTCTTGAAATAAAAAGAAATCTTTTAGCAGCAAATCCAAAGGATAAAATGCAAAGCATAGAAAAAATTATTTGTTCAAGCATATTATATACTTTTTTCTTTAAAGGTAATTGTTTTACTTTAGAGTTTTAATTTCAATATAAACTAAATTTCCTTCCCATGAAGATTTTAAGTTTCAACCAGGTTGCCCGCAAAATCAAAAGATTAGCTATAGAAATATATAGTAATCATTTATATGATAAGGAGATATATTTTGTAGGTATCAATCAAAAAGGCGTAAAATTTGCAGCTGTTGTAGCAGCGGAACTATCTAAAACCTGTCCGCTTGAAATAATATTTTATTCAGTAAAACTTAACCCAGCAAGTCCACTAAAGGATCAAATTGAAATTTCCACTGATATTACTGCCCTATCTGGAAAAAAGATTATTCTTTTTGACGATGTAGCCAATACAGGAAGAACGATTTTCTATGCATGTAAACCTTTTTTAGAAATACTACCAGAACAACTTGAAATAGCTGCGTTAGTAGATCGAAAACATAAACTTTTTCCTATTCATGTCGATTACGTGGGGCTTTCACTAGCCACCACGTTACATGACAATATAGAAATAATCTTCAAGGAGGATAAAACTGCTGAAGCTTATTTGAGTTAATTCATTATTTCTTTTTCGGTTGGGTTTTAGCACTTTTCTGTTGGTCGGCTATTTTTCTCTGCTCTTCCAGGACTTTTTGTAATCTGTCTTGAAAACCACCTGTCTTTTTAGGTTTTTTCTTGTGATTTTCCATTTGAGCTAATATTTTAGCTTCATCTATAAGGAAAGCCTTAGTAGCCATGGTTTGTCCTATGTTCAGCACATTACTAAATAGTAAATAAGCTGTTAACCCAGATGCATAGCTATTAAAGAATCCTAAAAACATAATTGGCATAACATACTGCATCCATTTCATAGCAGGATTAGCAGAAAAATCCATGTTTTTAGAATTATAAAAAGTAAAAGCTAAGGTTGAAATAGCCCATAGAATAGTGAATAAACTTATGTGACTCCCAAAACCAAAGGGAATAGCAAAAGGTAATTGAATCCATTCATCATAAGAAGAAAGGTCATTTGCCCATAAAAAAGGAGCTTGTCTAAATTCAATGGCTGCAGGAAAAAAGCGATATAAGGCAAACCAGATAGGCATTTGTAAAAGCATGGGAAGACAGCTACCCAGTGGATTTACCCCAAATTCTCTATACAACTTCATTGATTCCATTTGAACAGTAGAAGCGTCGTCCTTATGCTTTTCCTTCATTTTATCAATCTGAGGCTTTAAGGCAGTCATTTTACTCTGAGAATAAATCATTCTATACGTAAGATAAAATAAGGACAACTTCACTAAGAAGGTTAAAATAAGAATAACAATTCCTTTGTTTTCAAAGAACTGAGAAATCCAGTTAAATACAGGGCGGATAACCCATCGATTAATGGTTCCGAAGAAAGAGGTACCAAAAGCTATAATATCTTCCAGATTATTACCCAATGAATAAAGTCTATCAAATTCATTAGGTCCCAAATAAAAATCCATTTTAAATAAATTATTATTGGCATTTTTAAATGGAATTTCAATTTCAGCATCCATTTTTTTCAAGGCCTTATCAGTATCATCTAAAAAGGTGGTAACCATTTTAGCCCCTTTAAAATTCTCAGACGCTAAAAGACTAACATTAAAAAACTGTTGCGTGAAAGATATCCATTTGATGGGTGTAGCTTCCTTGTTCTCAATATCAGAACTTGTACAAGAACAATGTTCAGGCTTATCAATACCTGGTTTGTAATAAATGGCAGAATAATTTTTTTCATAACTCACCGCCTTTTCCAGTTTCCCCAGGTAATTAATCCATCTAAGTTTAATAGAATTAAACCCTTTATCGAGGATATTATCTAAATTTTCTATTTTAATAGCATAATTAAAGAGATAATTATCTGGATTTAAGGTATAAACTTGTTCAAAGTACCCCCCATTATTCGCCATAGCTTTAAAACGGATGGTATTACCCTCCAAAGCACCTTCAAAAATAAGATCTTTAGTAAAAATAAAACCGCCAGGAACAGAATTTACAGGAAGAGCGTAATAAAATTTATCCCGTTCATCAGACATAAGAAGTAAAGATTCTTTAACATCCTTCCTGTCAGCATTTTGGACAATTTTATGATGATTTTTAATTAATACCTCTTTTATTGTACCGCCTTTAGTACTAAAAGTAACTTTTAATAAGTCATTTTCTAAAACGAAATCCGATGCTTTTCCAGCCGCTGCATTTGAAAAAGCACCAAATTTATTTTCTCTGTCAACCAATATTTCATCACTATCTTTTTGAAATTCTGTTGTTTGAATAACTATTTTTTCTCTAATAGCTTCTTTTGTTTTTCTTGCCAGCATAATGGAATCTTCCATTTTCTGCTGTTTAATTAATTCTTCCTGTGAGGGAGACGTAACTACTTGCCAGAGAACAAATAAACCAAAGATTAAAAGGAGACCCAATTGTGTATTTCTATCCATTACAGCCAATAATTTGTTTGAGACTAAAATAAAGCACAAATGTACAATAATGAGGTTAATTAGGAAATTCATTTGACATGTTTATTTAAGAATCTATAAAGAAGTCAATAATTAATATGTCAAATTCAAATGTTATATTTGCCAGGTAGAAAAAACAAAAAGAATATGTTCCAAAGTTTAAGTGATAAGTTAGAAGGAGCTTTCAAATTATTGAAGGGTGAAAATAGGTTAACCGAAATTAATATTGCCCAATCCATCAAGGAGATTCGACGGGCATTAGTTGCGGCAGACGTAAATTATAAAATCGCTAAAGAGTTTACAGATAAGGTAAAAGATAAGGCATTAGGTAGCGAAAATGTACTTAAATCAGTAAGCCCTGGACAATTATTGGTAAAAATTGTCCAGGACGAGTTAACGTCTCTCATGGGAGGACAGACCGAGGGAATTAATCTAACGGGAAATCCTACCATTATCCTGATTGCCGGACTTCAGGGCTCAGGAAAGACTACATTTTCTGGAAAGCTGGCTTATTTTCTTAAAAATAAAAAGAAAAAATATCCCCTGCTTGTCGCCTGTGATGTTTACAGACCTGCGGCAGTGCAACAATTAACTGTCCTTGGGCAGCAAATTAATGTTCCTGTTTTCTCGGATGCAGACTCAAAAAATCCTGTTGATATTGCATTGAGAGCCATTGAATTTGCTAAAAAGGAAAAACTTGATACGGTAATTGTCGATACAGCGGGCAGACTAGCTATTGACGGCGAAATGATGAAAGAAATCGCCGCAATTAAAAAAGCCATTGGACCGCAGGAAACGCTTTTTGTAGTAGATTCAATGACCGGACAAGACGCTGTGAATACAGCTGAAGCCTTTAATCAAACCTTAAATTTTGATGGCGTTGTACTAACAAAACTTGACGGTGATACCAGAGGAGGTGCCGCACTTTCCATTAAATATCAAGTGGGAAAACCTATTAAATTTGCAAGTAATGGGGAAAAAATGGAAGCACTTGATCAGTTTTACCCTGATAGGATGGCGCAGAGGATTCTGGGAATGGGCGATATTGTAAGTTTCGTTGAAAAAGCTCAGGAACAATTTGATGAAAAGGAAGCCAAAAGAATCGAAGCAAGAATTAGAAAAAATCAATTCGATTTTAATGACTTTATGGGCCAAATTCAACAGATTAAAAAAATGGGAGACCTAAAAAATGTGATGAACATGATTCCAGGAATGGGCAAAATGGCTAAAGATATTGATATAAATGATGGCGCTTTTAAAAAGGTCGAAGCAGTTATACAATCTATGACGCCTAAAGAAAGAATGAATCCTGACCTCATAAATACCAGTCGCAAAAATAGAATTGCCTTAGGTTGCGGTCAAAATATTACAGATATTAATGCATTCATCAAACAATTTGATCAAATGAGAAAGATGATGCAGAAAATAGCTAAAAATCCTTCCATGGGTATGCCTAATATGGGACCCGCCGGAAGAGCCAGACGTTGATAAAAAAGGAACCCCTCTTGTTTTTCCAAGAAAGGTTCCCTGATATACATCGCAAAATTAAACCATTACTTGATGTAAAGATAGTATTACTATTATCAAGATGCAAAGGATTTTCATTTTATTTTTAAAATATTTTCTAAAGCCCTCTTTGGTTGAATAAACTTGCCTGTTTGATGGGTGTTTTGTGTATCCTCTCCTGTTTTTTCCAGGATTAAGTAAATATCCTTTGTAGATAAATCAGGACTAATACTCTTCATAATAGCGATTAAGGAAGCTACATAAGGTGTAGACATGGAGGTTCCGCTCAAAAAACCATACTGATTATGAGGTAGTGTGGAAAGAATATTCACACCAGGTGCCGACACCGCCATTTTAATATCTGACACTTTATTAGAAAATGAAGCCTTAGCCAAATTTTCATCGACTGCAGAAACCGCAATTACACCCTTTACATTAGCGGGAGAAAACTCTTTAGCATTGCGATTACTGTTACCTGCCGCTACCACGACAATACAACCTTTTGACGCTGCGTAAGCAACTGCTTTTTTATAAATTCTCTGATGAAGAGGATTTCCAGGACCACCCAAAGAAAGAGAAATAACCGTAGCCCCTTTGTCTACTGCTTCAATAATACCATCTACTATGGTTTCTTTAGTTCCATACCCTGCAGCATTTAAGACTCTGATGCTCGACACATTAAATAAGCCTTCTGACAAATTTAAGGAAGCTATTCCAAGGTTATTCCCAGTGACAGCTGATGCAATACCAGCACAATGCGTACCATGACCTTTTGGATCCATGTCTGCTCCTGTAGAAATAGATGTAAAATGACTTGATAAATCCTCATGATTTTTATCAATTCCTGTATCTAAAATAACCAATAAACCCTTTTTCCTCCTGGACAATTTATCTTTAGAAAGGATATCGTTTAATCCAACAATATTTAACTTATTTAAAGCCCATTGATTACCAGATAATGGGTCTTTGGTTATTGGAGGCTTCAGGTTGGGGCCTTCGGGTAACTTATTGTATGGTAAATGTAAATCATAAACATTATTGGGTTCTATATGGACCACCCCCTTTATTTTCTTCAAACGACTCAACAGACTTTTCCAATCATTGTAAGTTTTGACATTTACATCCAACTTAATATATTCATCTAAATCTGTACTATTCTGCCTTTCGGGATAGAATGCATTAGACCTATTGACTACCAATTTAATTTTAGAAACCTTTAGGGGTTTAAAAGAATCCTTATTTACCAACATTATAATTTCAGCTGAATTTTCTAACTGCAGGGATTGAAAGGTAAATTTTCCAGGTAAATAATAATGTAAAGAAATGGTTCCTAAGGCCAGTAATAAAGCAGCAGGCAATATAAACCGTCCAAAACGAATAGCGATAAATAGGAAAGCAGCACTTAAACTGATGGTTAAAAAGTCTCGACTAATAAAAAAAAGTCGATTAGACAAATTTATTGTGTCTATCGCTAAACCTGTAGAATAAAGAACGACAGATATTAGGAATATTGGCCAAAAAATAAAATGATTCCATTTTTCTTTCCCAAAAAACCTCCAAAACAAACAAATTTGAATGAACAACAAACCAAAATGATATAACATAAGGAGATATTTAAAAGAAGAAAAAAATTGAAGCAAAGAACATAAAAATTTTAATATTTAGCGGGAACACCTTTTGCTGGTAGTGATTTTAGAATAAAATCTCTAAAATCCTCATTTGATTTTTCTAAATCTTCCCTTCTTAAGTACATCATGTGCCCACTTCTATAACCTTCAAAACGCATTCTGTTTTTAAATCTGCCAGAAGGATCCATGTTCCACATAGAGTATTTAGCATCAAAATAGGTACAGGCTCCATCATAGTATCCTGACTGAATCATTACGTTTAGGTAAGGATTCTGTGCCATGGCCTGTCGTAAATTTTCACCGGTTTTATCCCCTGATCTATCCCATGGATTTACAGGACCGAACATATTATACTTCAAATCTGTCTTAAAATTGAGAGTATTACTTATATAATGATTGATAGCCGGTGTAAATGAATGCAACCAGGAAGTCAGTTCTGAATTATAATCGGGTGAATCACCTGACAATTGTCTGTCAATTCCCAAATATCTACTATCCAGACGCCCCACGGTATATCCACCTTGATTCCTTCTAAGATCTTTCCAGAAGAAAGAAGTAGATACATCCAGATTATTCTGTAGAACGCTTTCCAGAGAAAGACCTGAATATTCTGAGAATTTTTTTGCAACCTCCAATTTTTTATTTTCGGGTAGAAAGCCGCCCATAGCCATCGCGGGCAGAAGTTCCTCCATAGTGTATTTTTCCACTTCGGGCAAGAAATCTGTTAAATCTTTTTGCTGAAATTCAGGTTTCAGTAATTTATGATACCACGCCGTAGCGGCAAAATAAGGTAAACGATTAGCAGCATCTACCGGACCATCTCTTAAAATACCTAGATCTGTTGGAGAAACCAGGACTACACCATTTAAATACATCCATTGGTTATTTTGTAATTCAAGAGCTAAACCAGAAACTCTCGTTGTACCATAACTTTCACCTATAAGAAATTTAGGGGAAGGCCATCTGTTTTTTCTTGTAACAAAGGTATTTATCCATTCTGCTAAATACTTTATATCCGCATTTACTCCAAAAAAAACGGAAGGTTTCACCTCTTTATCCAAAATTCTGGAATAACCAGTATTTACTGGGTCAATAAAAACAATATCTGCCACATCTAGAATGGAATAGGGATTATCCTGAACGCCATAAGGTTGAACGGGATAACCCTCAGCATCGATATTTAAAACTTTGGGGCCGGTATAAGCCACATGCATCCATACAGATGCAGAACCAGGTCCTCCATTAAAAGAAATTACTAATGGTCTGTTCGTTTGATCTTTAATATCTGTTCTTTCATAATAAGTATAAAATAGAGATGCGATAACTTTTCCCGATGCATCCCAAACAGGTTGAGTACCTGTAGAAGCCTTATAAGGAACAGATTTACCTTTTATAACCACTGCACCCAAAGTTAAAACTTGGGTATCGGCGGGTAATGTTACCGTTTGACTGAATAAATTCATCACGGAAAACCAAAGAAAACTAAATATTACAAAACTTTTTTTCATAAAGAAGGGTATTTAATATGAATTAATTAATTGCTAAAGTAAGAAATTAAACGGTATCATTTTTCGTAACTTTAAGCCAAAAATAAATTAGATATGTCAGTTTTAGAAAAACAGAAATGTGTCATTATTGGTTCAGGACCTGCAGGATATACGGCAGCGATATATGCAGCAAGAGCGGGATTAAATCCAGTATTATTTACAGGTAAAGAACCAGGCGGCCAATTAATGATAACCACGGATGTTGATAACTTCCCAGGTTACCCAGCTGGAATTATGGGACCTGAAATGATGGAAGATTTTCGTAAGCAAGCGGAAAGGTTCGGAACAGAAATAAGATATGAATTAATCACAGGGGTAGATTTCACAGGACCTGTACATATACTTACTACGGAAAGCGGTAAAAATATAGAGGCTAATACCGTTATTATTTCCACCGGAGCAACAGCTAAATGGTTGGGACTAGATTCAGAGAAAAGATTAATGAATAAAGGAGTTTCTGCCTGTGCCGTATGTGATGGCTTTTTCTTTAGAGGTATGGATGTAGCCGTAGTCGGTGCGGGAGATACAGCAGCTGAAGAGGCTTCCTATTTGGCAAAATTATGTCCAAAAGTACATTTAATTGTTCGTAGAAATGAAATGAGGGCATCGAAAATAATGCAGGAAAGAGTTAAGAATACACCTAATATCGTTATTCACTGGAATAGTGAAACGGTTGAAATTTTAGGTGAAAACGAAACAGAAGCGATTAGGATTAAAAATAATGTGAACGGCTCTGAAGAAGTTATACCTGTAAAAGGATTTTTTGTAGCTATTGGTCACCAGCCAAATACATCAATTTTTGATAATTGGTTACAAATGGATTCCTCAGGTTATCTTATTGCCCAACAAGGAAGTACAAAAACCGATATTCCTGGGGTATTTGTATCCGGTGACGCTGCCGATAAAGTTTATCGTCAAGCGATAACCGCAGCCGGAACGGGTTGTATGGCAGCATTAGATGCAGAAAGATATTTAGTTGAACATGGTATATCATAATTCAACTAAATAAATAAACCGTTTTTTTAAAAGGTTACTATATTTGACCTGTCGTTCCCTTTCAATAGGGATAACCATTTTTTGTTTTCCAAATCAGTTTTTATGTCAACCAAAGCAAATACTAAATTTCGTCCCGGTGTTCTTTTCGGTGAAGAAGTTACAGAATTATTAAATTATGCAAATGAGAAGGATTTTGCCTTACCTGCCGTTAATGTAATCAATACAAGTACTATAAATGCTGTTTTAGAAACTGCAGCAGCGGTAAACTCTCCAGTAAT
>CAMDWC010000092.1 GCA_945878825.1 Haliscomenobacter hydrossis DSM 1100 | reverse complement strand
TTATTGTAAAAAACAAATAAGGAATAATCATTTAACCTTTTCAAAAGAAAATTCATGTCATTAACTGAAATTGCTATTAAAAGGCCTTCCCTGATTATAGTGCTGTTTGTTGTGCTAACCGTTTTAGGCCTTTTTAGTTATACCCAATTGAGCTATGAACTTATTCCTAAGTTTGAAGCGCCCATTTTAACTGCTACAACGGTCTATCCTGGTGCCGGTCCTATGGAGGTAGAACAAAGTGTCACCAAAAAAATCGAAGACGCTCTTTCCGGCCTGGCAGGTGTCAATAGTATTCGCTCTACCTCAAGAGAAAATATTTCGTCGGTGATTATCGAGTTGGAGCAAGATGCTAATATCCAACAAAGTCTGCAAGAGGCGCAAAGAAAATTAAACGAAATTCAGCCTACTTTTCCAAGAGATGCAAAAGTGCCTGTTCTCGGAAAGTTTTCCACTGATGAATTTCCTATCATGAATATAGGGGCTAAAAGTAAATTGGATGCTGGTCAAATGTTTGATTTAGCAAAAAATAGAATTGTTCCTCTCCTAAGTAGTATCGAGGGTGTGGCGAGGATCACTATTGTGGGTGGCCAGGAAAGGGAAATAAGAATTAATATTAATAGAAAGGAACTTGAACAACGTAAATTAAGTCTTCTTCAGGTTCAAAACGCTATTCAATCAGCAAATCTTGATTTTCCAACGGGGAAAATTAAAAATCAGGATGAGCAAATTACCATACGTCTTACTGGAAAATTAGACGCATTAAATCAATTGAGAGGTATAATTGTAAGTAATAATCCTTTAACTAATAGCCCTGTAAGACTAGATGAAGTAGCTGAAATTGAAGATGCTACAAAAGAACCATCTGATTTAAGCCGCTTAAATGGTGTATCAGGTCTGGCCTTCCTTGTTCAAAAACAATCAGATGCCAATGCCGTAGCGGTAAGTGAGAGTGTGATTAAGGAAATGGAAGAGTTGGAGGAACTCTATAAAGCGGATGAACTCACTTTTGGCATTGCTAATAATTCTTCCGATTTTACGATCGAAGCTGTCAATGCCGTTATTGATGATATTGGTCTTGCCGTTATTTTAGTGGCTGTTATTATGCTTCTTTTCTTGCATAGTTTTCGTAATGCGCTGATTGTTATGGTGGCCATTCCTGCTTCCTTAATAACCACCCTTATTTTTATGTACGCTTTCAATTTTACTTTTAACCTGATGACCTTGCTTGCCATGTCTCTTGTTATCGGTATTCTTGTGGATGATTCCATCGTAGTACTTGAAAATATTTTTAGGCATTTGGAAATGGGAAAAAATAGAAGGCAAGCGGCTTTCGATGGTAGAAATGAAATTGGTTTTACCGCTTTGGCGATTACTTTAGTCGATGTCGTTGTGTTTTTTCCCATCGCTTTAACTGGCGGTATTATCGGGAATATTATGAAACAGTTTGCCTTGGTCGTAGTTATTTCCACCCTGGTTTCTCTCCTGGTTTCTTTTACATTAACGCCTATGTTAGCCTCTCGTTTTTCCAGATTGGAGCGTTTTAATAAAAAAACGATAGGTGGATTTATTTTAATTGCTTTTGAAAATGCAATTTCAAATCTTACAGATGCTTATGTGAAATTATTAAAATGGTCGATTCGTAATTGGTGGGCCGTTTTAGGTCTGACAACCATTATTTTTCTATCCTCCTTCCAATTAATAACTGGTGGATTCATTGGGACAGCATTTATATCAAATAGTGATAGAGGTGAGTTTATTATAAAACTTGAACTGCCTAAAGAGGCTACCTTAGAGCAAACCAACCAAGTGGCTCTCGCCGCTGAAAAATATTTAGTTAGCAAAAATGAAATTATTAATATTTTCACAACGGTAGGTAGAAGCTCTGATTTTATAGGAAGTTCAACGCTATCCAATCTGGCTGAAATACAGGTAAAAATAACATCGGCGTCCGAAAGGAAGGAATCTACCGACTTCTTCGCGAGGAATATTAAAATGGAACTGGAAAAGGAACTGGTCGGCGTAAAAGTTAATTCAAGTCAGGTTTCTTTCTTTGGTGGAGCAGACCAGGCGCCAATTCAGGTGATTGTCAGCGGGGCTGATCTGAAAAAGGTAAAAGATTATGGGGATAAAGTGCTCGATTGGGTTAGAAATACGCCCGGTGCTATGGAAGCTGATATGAGTTACAAAGAAGGTAACCCCGAAATTAAAATTGAGGTAGATAGACTAAAAATGTCGGAACTAGGTTTAAATCTGCAGGTTGTAGGTGCCACTATGCAAACTGCTTTTGCGGGTAATACAGATACCAAATTTAGAGACGGTAACTCTGAGTATGACATAAATATTAGATTTGATGCCTTTGATAGAAATAATGAGGAGGATGTTAAAAATTTGTTATTCGTAAATCCACGAGGTGAGCAAATAAAGTTGTCCCAGTTTGCTTTGGTATCCAGTTCAACCGGGCCTAGTCTCCTTGAAAGAAAGGATAGGATCCCTTCGCTGGTGGTGTCGTCGAAAATTTTAGGGCGTCAATCTGGTGATATTGGTGTGGATATACAAAATAAAATAGCTGAAAATCCACCTCCTGTAGGCGTTTTTATTGCCTACGAAGGGGACCTAAAGGCGCAGGCAGAGAGTTTTGGAAGCCTCGGTCTTGCCTTTGGAGCTTCTATTCTTTTTGTGTATCTCATTATGGTGGCACTCTACAATTCCTGGGTTAGTCCCTTTGTCGTTTTATTCTCTATTCCAGTAGCTATGGTGGGCGCTTTTTTAGCTCTGGCTCTTTCTATGAGTACCATGGATATATTTTCTATTCTCGGTATCATTATGTTGGTAGGTCTCGTAGGTAAAAACGCCATTTTACTCGTTGATTTTGCCAACCAGCGAAAAGAGGAGGGGAACAGAACGATCAGAGCTATTCTGGAAGCGGGCTCTTTGCGTCTTCGTCCCATTATTATGACCACAGTGGCCATGGTGTTTGGAATGTTACCTATTGCCCTGGCAAAAGGTCCAGGGGCAGAATGGAAAAATGGCCTTGCATGGGCACTTATAGGTGGTTTGACCAGCTCTATGTTGCTAACTTTACTTGTCGTTCCAATTATTTATTTCCTTATGGAAAAAGCCAGAAAATGGACTAATAAACTGTTTGGTGCAGATAAACCCTCTATCGATGTCATTGTGGTAAAGGAAAATAAAACGGAGTTTATATAATAAATTCAGATTTTTGATATATATCGGGTGTGGTGTGCTATATTTGCACCCCACATCTATTTTTTTGTGTGCATAGTACCTATTGACCTATTTTAATGAGTAAACATTTCTCTTTTTTAAAAGAAGCTATCAAAGACTGGCGTTCAAC
This sequence comes from Haliscomenobacter hydrossis DSM 1100, assembly GCA_945878825.1. Classification (GTDB taxonomy): domain Bacteria; phylum Bacteroidota; class Bacteroidia; order Chitinophagales; family Saprospiraceae; genus BJGN01. Next base: position 7,955 of record CAMDWC010000092.1, on the reverse strand, counting down.
AGGTTCTGTTGTAAGAAGTTCTCCTGAGTTAATCAAAAAGATGTTACAACCCATCCATTTTGATAAAGTAGATTTAGTCGTAGAACTTGGTGCCGGTCAAGGTTGTATTACTAAAACTTTGGCAGATTCTTTGCAAAATAATTCCCAGTTGCTAGCCTTCGAACTTAATAATCAATTTTTAGATGAACTTTCTTTTCTTGAAAATAATAAGGTAAAAATTGTTAACGGCGATGCACTTAATTTACTAACCTATGTAAAAAAAGAATCGGTGGATGTAGTTATTTCTAGTTTACCCCTAGCAAATTTTCCTCTTAACTTGAAAAGGGATATTTTACAACAGTGCTATGACTCTCTTAAACCTAACGGTTTGTTTATTCAATTTCAATATTCGCTGATAGATTATAAACTACTTAAAAAGAAGTTTTTCTCCGTTGAAAGAAAGTTTACTCCACTTAACATACCTCCAGCCTTCATCTACGTTTGTACAAAATAATTTATACAGAACAAATTACTTGTAAATCTAATTCACATCCTTCATACTCAATTGAACCCGCTTTCTGGCATAGTCAATTTCGACGATTCTAACGGTTACCTCTTGATTAAGTTTTACCACTTCGGCAGGATTTTTAATGAAGCGATTGGCCATCTGGCTCACATGAACCAAGCCACTCTCTTTAATTCCAATATCTACGAAGGCGCCAAAATTAGTAATATTGTTTACAATCCCTTGTAAAACCATATCTGTTTTTAAATCATTGATTGAATGAATACCATCGGTAAATGAAAAAGCTTTTGCCTCTCCACGTGGGTCCAAACCTGGTTTATTGAGCTCTTTTATGATGTCATTTAAGGTTGGAATACCCACCTTTTCAGTGACATATTGGTTAACTTTAATCTGTTTCCTTATGGTTGATTGTTTTATTAACTCGTCCACCGAACAACCTAAATCTTTAGCCATTTTTTCAACAATAGGGTAAGATTCCGGATGAACAGCCGTATTATCTAAAGGATGTTCCCCTTGTCTGATGCGTAAAAATCCTGCGGATTGTTCAAAAGCCTTTTCTCCCATTCTGGGTACTTTTTTTAGTTCCTTCCTCGCTTTAAATGGGCCATTTTCTGTTCTGTATTTTACAATATTTTGTGCTAAAGTTGGGCCAAGGCCTGAAATATAGGCTAATAGGTGCTTGGACGCCGTATTCAAATTAACGCCAACACTATTCACGCAACTTGCTACTACACTATCTAAGCTATCTTTTAATTTAGGTTGATTTACATCGTGTTGATATTGTCCAACACCAATAGATTTCGGATCAATTTTAACTAATTCGGCCAAAGGATCCATGAGTCTTCTACCAATAGAAATGGCCCCACGAACGGTTAAGTCCTGGTCGGGAAATTCATCTCTGGCGGCTTCGGAGGCAGAATAAATAGAGGCACCAGCTTCATTAACGCTAAATATAGAAACAGGGTGAGGTTGTGGAAGGGTGCGGCAAAAATCAACACTTTCTCTCCCAGCTGTTCCATTGCCAATGGCAATCGCTTCTATATTATGTTTTTGTATTAGATGTGATAATGTCTTCGTTGCTCCGGAGCTGTCATTTTGTGGTGGATTCGGATAAATAGTGGTATTTTCCAATAATTCACCGCTGGCGTCTAGGACTACTATTTTACATCCCGTTCTGAATCCCGGATCAATACCTAAGACAACTTTTTGTCCCAATGGGGCAGATAAAAGTAATTGTCTGAGGTTGTCAGAAAATACATCTATGGCGGCAATATCAGCTTTTTCTTTGGATAGCTGTCTAAATTCAGTTTCTATTGATGGACTTAATAACCTTTCGTAGCTATCTTTAATAGCAACCTTCACCTCATTTGCCGCCAAATTATTTTTTTTGATGTGAACTCTTTCAAGTTCAAAAATAGCCATTTCCTCATTGGTTGGAACAATCATAACTCTTAAAATACCTTCCTCTTCAGCTCTGCGAATAGCTAAGATTCTATGGGATGGACATTTACTTAATGGCTCTGAAAATTCGTAATAATCTTTGTATTTTATTCCTTCCTCCTCCTTTCCTTTAGCCACTTTTGCCTGTACAACAGCTGTTTCTGTATAAATTTTACGCATCAGATTTCGGGAATTTATATCCTCACTAACCATTTCTGCGATAATATCTCTTGCGCCTTGTAAGGCAGCATTTATATCGGAAACGTTTTCGTTTAGGAACGTTTGCGCTATTTCCTGGGGAGAAATGCCATTTTCCTGACTATAAATACTCAATGCAAGAGGCTCTAAGCCATTTTCTCTCGCGACCCCCGCTTTTGTTTTTTTCTTCCTTTTAAATGGAAGATACAAATCTTCAAGATCGTTTAATTGAAGGGTAGCGTTAATTTTTAATCTTAATTCTTCCGTTAATTTTCCTTGCTCTTCAATAGATTTAAGAATAGCTTCTTTTCGCTTATCCAGTTCTTCAAGTCGTTTACCTTCCTTTTGTATATCGGCAATTTCTACTTCATCCAGGGAGCCTGTAGATTCTTTTCTGTATCGGGCAATAAATGGAATGGTAGATCCTTCATTTAACAAAGCCAAAGTGTTTTTAACACTTTGAAGTGAAATTTGTAAAGTGGAGGCTATTAATTTGCTATAATCTTCCATTTGGTATTTTTTTTTGGTGGGCAAATTTAAACCATAATTCAACTTTTTAATGTATCAAATATATATTCAATGCATTTAAAATGCATAAAAGCATGATATTTGCGTTATTCACTAAATAATAAAATGAAAATTTTTAATTTTTTTTTCCTTTACCTATTTTTTTACGCTGCTGGAATAGTACATGGATCTGCCCAGGACTCTGTGTTGGTTTCTTTTCCTAATGGATTGTCAGCTTTTCTTAAGCTACATACCGCCGAAGTTATGCCATCTTCTTTACAGCAGCGATTTCCTATGATTAAAGTTTGGAAATCAACACATAAACTTTTTCCCCAGGTTGATTTTAGAATTTTAAAAGTGAATAATGAATGGGAAATTTATGCTATAAAAGGAGATTCTATTACCAAATTTATTAGTAAAAAAGAAGGGATCTGGGATTATGAGGTCGATGACGACTTCAATGAAAGTGTAAAATGTTTTACCTCAACTTCAAATAAATTTCAACAGTTTGATAAATCTCTTACCATTTCTTCAAATGATTCTTTAAGAATTTTTCGCTTAGCGCTCAGTGCCACAGGAGAATTTACTGACTATCATGGCGGTGGTATATCAAAGGTTTTATCCGTTATGCTCAAAATGGTTAATTTGGTAAATGCTGTTTTTGAAAGAGATTTGGGGGTTCGATTTGTTCTTATAGATAGAACAGATGAACTGATTTTTCAATTTGCCAACGCCGATCCTTTTACAAAGGGTAATGAAAGTAGTGAAAATCAACTATTGCTGGATAGAATCATAGGTGATGTTCATTTTGATATTGGACATGTTTTAGGTGGATTGCAAACGGTAAGTATTGGAAAAATTAGCAGCGTTTGTCAGAAAGGGGAAAAGGGTATGGGCGTTTCTACTGCGCTCGTTCCAGACGGAATCTATTTTACCTTTGACTATTTTAGCCATGAACTTGCCCATCAGCTGGGGGGCAACCATACTTTTAACAGCGTTATTTGCAATGCTCAGCGAAATCCTCTTACCGCATGGGAACCTGGCTCGGGTATTAGCATCCTTGGTTATCCGGGTTTATGTAAAACAGATAATTTAAGCCTACACGTTTTGCCGCGTTTTCATAGTGGGAGTGTAGAAGAAATTTCTAACCTTTTAACGTCCAAAGCCTATCAATTTTGTGGTGTAAAAGTATCAAGATCAAATAGGAAGGTTTCACCCCTGGATATCGAAAATACTTATCTTCCCAGAAACACGCCCTTCTTACTCCATCCATTAGCCTCAGATACTACTTCCTGGTTTTCTTATGAGTCTTCTGATTTAGGAGAACCAATGTCATTAAATAGTATATCGGGAAATAGTCCTAATATCAAAATGACAGAACTTAAGTTAAATACCTTCAGATCGTTTCCAAGCATGGATTCATTAGTTAAACTAGTTTCAGAACCAGGCGTGATATTAGCTGATTATGAAAGAGATATGAGTTTAAGGCTCGTAAGAAGATTTGAATCAAATCTGGTCTGGCAACCTTTTAATCTGTCGGTAAAAGCTAATATGGGTCCTTTTATTTTGGTTAAGCCTAAAGAGGATGTATTTTACTCAGCCGATGAACCATTGCAGGTGGAATGGATGCCGGCAAATACTTTTGTTCCTCCATTATATGCCGACAAAGTAGATATCTTTTTAGTGGATGTAGCTAATCCAGATTCTCTTATTTTTTTGAAAAGGAATGTCCCAAACCTTGGTAAATATTCTTTATTTGTAAACCAAAATATTAAAAATGCTACTTACAGATTAGGGGTAAAGGGGACAAATAAATTATTTTTTAATGTAAGTCCCGGGAAAATTATTGTTCAAAATAAATCTGGATTTTTTAACGGGCTTCCTTTTGATGTTTCTCACTTTACATGTGGAGGAGAAATCCTTTTCCGTTGGGATTTATCAACCTTAGCTGATTCTATTTTTCCGTTAACTTTTAAAATAGAAAATGTAACCCAATGGAACCTTAGTTGGAGTGAAATGAAAATGCTGAAACCAGGGGTTCTGGAATGGCGTTTGTCTATCCTGGCAGGTGAAACAGTTCCTGCTTTTAATCAGGCAACGCTAAATGTTGCAACGACAAATAAAAAGTTCAGCCTTCCCATAGAATGGCATTATCAAACCAAAAAACCGCTGAATTTCGAAGCTGTTTATCCGCTGAATAAATCTGAAATTAGTGATATACGCCCTTTATTTTCTTGGAATGCAAAGGATAAAGCTGATTGGTATCAAATAGAGATTTCAGAAAATAAATCTTTCGATTACATTACTGATTCTCTGGTGACCGTAGGTTCTTCTGTTTATCCAACCAAACCCTTGATAGCTGGAAAACAGTATTTCTGGCGCATAAAATATCATACTATTTTATGTGGAAGTAATGTATCAGATGTATTTTCCTTTAATGTAAAACCAGCTATTTGTGACGAATGGAAGAAAGTGGATACGCTCGTTCTCAATCAAATTCCCTTTCGGCAATCAAATCTAATTATTAATCAAAAAGGAGTTATCACTGATTTTCTGGCAATATGGATGAATATTAAGTTATCAGACATAGAAAAAGTAAAGGTATTTTTAAAAACGCCCTCGGGTTTAAGTGTATCTCTTCCTTTGCCCAAAAATTGTTTGAAATCGCTTCAATGGCATAAAATCACTTTTTCAAAAGAAGCTATGTCAATTGATTCTTGTATTGGTGGCGATTCTTTAAATATAAATGTGGGTAATTTATTTAATTTATTAAAAGGAGAGAAAATGGATGGCTTGTGGCAATTGGCATTTGAAGGAGTAAATCAGACCGGAAATATTGGAAGTTGGGGCTTCAAAAGCTGTTACTCGGGCGAGATTACTTTTTCTCTCAATATCAAGGAAAAAGAGATTTTGGCCTACATATCTCCAAATCCTGCTGCTGAAAACATGAGTAAAATAACCTTTTTAAAGGAAGGTAAGGCGAGTATTATTTTATGGGATTTGCTGGGAAACAAAAAGGCGGAATGGATGAAAAGTCAGTTTGACAGCGAAATATCTATTAAGCTTATCGATTTATCTAAGGGTATTTATTTATTGGATATAAGAGGAGAAGATGGAAAAAAACAGTTTATCAAATGGATTATTCAGTAAAAAAGGAAAAGAGCCAATCATTAAAGAAATGGCTCTTTCCCTTATTTATTTTTATTAATTATTAGATATCAGTCCAATAATTGGTTTTTGTGCCGCCAATGTGGCTGCATTACTTCCTCTGGCAACAATAGTATATTTTTTACCCCGTACTAAGTTAAGATTACTCAAAGTACTCAATGCGGCCGTTTTTCCTTTTTCGCGAATAACAATGGTAAAACGGGTTGAACCAGGTTGATCAAATGCCTGGAAATTTTCTTTTCCAGTACTTCTACCTTTAAATTCAGTAGTTTCAACGTTATTAACTAAAAACTCAATACCCGTTGCAGGGCTGTCAGTTAAGGCACTTAAAAACCTGATATAGGTTTTCTCTGGATCAGGAATAGAAAGATCATCTTGTGAAACAAAAAAGTCATATTTGCCAGCTATCCCAAAAGCATGAACCGTGTAATATGTTTTGTCAGCTAAATTAAGATCTGTATTTAAATTTACCTCCGGTGTGGTAGCCGTTGCCGGGACAGTAATCTTAAGTTTTGCTGTACCTGAAGGGATAACGGCATAATCTATGATGGGAAATAAACTACCATAAGTTACCAATCCAGGAACACCTACGGTAGTCAATACACCAGATACAACTTTATCGTTGATGGAGGCAACTACCCCAGGAACATCAGGCGCAGCATGAAATACTTTGATTCTTGCACCATTTGTTGCAGGGGTAGCATTCCGTAGGAAATCAAATTCCTCACCGCAGGAAACCAAAGAAAATGCACTAATAAATAAAAAGGCATTTACTATATATTTTAACTTCATGATTATTATTTTAAGGTTGAACAAACCAAAGTTGTTTTGTGTGATAATCGGGTAAATCAGCACCAATTCCTCTTAAAGTCGCTAAATTCCAAACGTATTCAGAATTAAATCTTGGACGAACTCTCTGAGCAAATTTGCCACTATTATCAGGGTACAGACTTGTTGGGAAAGAAATACCTTTATATATTTCGTTGCTATAATTATATCTTCTCATATCAACCCAGGTTTCAAGGGCTCCCTGACCATACAAAGCAATATATTTTTGTAGCATAATATCGCTTATTGTCAAATCATTGGCAGATTTAGGTATAGCAGCACTAGCTAGATAAGCGTCGCGATTGGCTGCTGAAACACCAACAAAGTCCAAGGCAGTATTAACTCCCAGTTTAAAAGCAGTATAGGCCAAAGCTTTATCACCCTTCTTGAAAGCAGCCTCAGCTTTGATAAATTGTAATTCTGGATAAATAAGAATGGCATGTGGGGCATTATCATTAAAAATCCATTTTCCTGTGGCGGGAATAACACCCAGGCCACCCCATAAATTGGGGATTCTATTGGTACGGCCTGCTATATTATTTGGATCACCGGAAGCGGGAGCAACACCTCTGAATACGTTGTCTGGACTGGCTGTAAACATAATGGGAAGACGCGGATCTTTAACGCCTGCAAATGTTGTTCCATCAAGTAACGATATTATATAAGATGATTGAACAAAACTTCCCATATTATTCCTTAATGGTCCATAGAAATTGCCATCGCCTGAATTGGATCCAGCATGGGGAACCAAAAAGTTATCAGCATTACTCTGAAATGCTTTATCGACATATTCTATTACTTTGTCCGCACTAAATCCTGCTTTGTTTGATAAGTGGATGGCATTTCTGGCAAGATTTGCATAAATAAATTTTTTCCACTTGCTAATATCCCCTTTATATACAAGGTCTCCCCGTGATAAAGAAGCGGAATAGCCAGTCTTGTCTAAATCAGCCAACGCCTCGGTACTTAATCTAACTACTTCGGCGTAAACATCTTGTTGTGGATTGTAATCGAATACATATCGATTTGGCTCCCAGGCTTGTTTTAAAATCATTTCGCCATGTAGGTCTGTCGTAGATTGCCAGCTCCAGGCACGTACGGCTTTGGCTGCACCCACATAATCCCATTTATTATTATTTACACCATCTGTAATAATTAAATCAATATTGGTGCCTATAGACCAGTAATGAGAACGCCATTTTTCACCACAAGCGTCCGATCCTGGCGCAAATCCTTGTCTGTCCCAGGCATTTCCAGCTGAAACCCAACCCCAATATTGAACATATTGACCGATATATCGGGCATCCCA
>CAMDWC010000091.1 GCA_945878825.1 Haliscomenobacter hydrossis DSM 1100 | reverse complement strand
GTTTTTGATATAATGGATCAAAAGGGTAAGGTGGTCAGTCTTCCTCAAATCAGAAATTTTAAAAATTTCACTGGAGATAAATCGATAAACCAAATTTATTTAGCTGCAGGAGATTTGTTATTGATTGCCACTCAATACGGTGTTTCAGCCTTAAATTTGGCTAAAAGGGAATTCTCTTTTTCTGTATTTACTGGTTTACCTGTTAAAAATGTTATTCTTCATAAAGGATTTATCTATGCAGCTACGGAGAAAGGCTTATACCGCATTGAGGCAAATCACGCTAATCCTGAGAATTTTAATAATTGGAAATGGTTGAAAATGCAAGACGGCTTTCCTTCTGGATTTTGTTCTGCCCTCGGCATTTTTAAAGGTAGTTTATATTTTAATGTTGGTAACGTCTTATTTAAATACGATGAAAATATTAAAACCGCTAAGGAGGTGTTCACTTACTCACATCAGCATTTATTATTTTTAAATGGAAATGGAGCACAATTGTTAGCGGGTTACAGATGTTCAGATAATTCGTGTAATCAAGACGAAATTATTATCGTCAAGGAAGATATGCCTCCTACCAAAATTCCAGGTAACTGCATAGGCAGGTTACAAAATGTTATCCAGGAAGAAAATGGAAGAATTTGGTTCGGCGATGAATACCAGGATTTCAGGTATATGGATAAAATAACGGATAGCCAATGTAAGAGATTTTCACTTAATTCGCCCTTTTCAGCCTCATCCAGATGGTTAACCATTTCACCAGAAGGGGTATTATGGCTCGCGTCAGGGGGGGTGACTCAAAATTTCGGATATCGGTTTTTGGACCATGGATTCGCTTCATTAAAAGATGGTAACTGGCGCATTTACAATAGGTTTAACACGCCCGCTATGTTAGGTGAAAATACGAATTCACCAGATGACGATTTGTATGATATTATTACCATGGCCGTGCATCCTACCAATGGCAAAGTATATGCAGGTTCTTTCCTGGAAGGATTATTACAAATGGATGGAGAAAAAATAGTCCGTTTCGATGAAAAAAATTCTACGTTGAATAATACAGTTGGTGACGCTATTCGAACCAGGGTTAGTGGATTAGCTTTTGATAAAGATAAAAATTTGTGGATTGCTAACCATCTGGCAGAGAAGCCTATATCTGTATTAACGGATAAAGGGGAGTGGCAATCCTTTAAACCTAATTGTGCAGAAACCCAACTTCACCAGGTAGGAATAGATGGTAATGGATTCAAATGGTTTGTTTCTTCTTCTTCCTCCAATGGTGCATTGGTTTTTGACGCAGGGGACCTGAAAAATCCTTCCGACGATCGTTGCAGATTAATTAATACCAGCACAAGCAGACTTCCTACCAATCAGGTAAATTGTTTAGCCGTTGACAGAGAGGGATATGTGTGGTTGGGTACCGCAAAGGGCATTGTTATTTTTGAATGTGGTGTTAGTATTTTTGATAATAATTGTAAAGGTGAGTTGAGAATTGTTGAACAAGACGGTTTCCTCGATTATCTGCTATCCACAGAAGAAATTTTATCCATTGCTGTTGACGGAGGAAACAGAAAATGGATCGGAACAAAAAATGGATTATTTATCCTTTCAGCAGACGGACGCACTGCGGTTGGTCGTTTTAATACTTTAAACTCACCCTTGCCGGGTAATTCAGTTCAGGCCATAACTGTAGATGCCAGGACAGGTAAAGCTTATATTGGAACAGAGAATGGGTTGGTCGTTTTACAGAGTCAGGCTGTGGAAGCTAAGATTTTCCATTTAGGTAAAAAAATGGAAATTTATCCTAATCCTGTTCCCCCCTCTTTTTCTGGTCCTGTAGCCATAAGAGGTCTGGCGAGAGACGCGATAATCAAAATTTCAGATATAAATGGGAAATTAGTTTTTGAAACGAAGGCGGTTGGAGGTCAGGCTTTATGGTACGGGAAAGATTTTCAGGGTAATAACGTAAGGTCGGGCGTTTACCTTGTTTTTAGTACTTCCAATCCTTCATTGATAGGGTTTAGCAATCCAGACACTTCTGTGGGTAAGATAGTATGGATAGGAAGAGAGGAGTAACTTGATTATTTCAGGTTTGAAGCTTCAATTATTTCTTCGTAATAATCTTCATAAATTGGAAGAATAGAATCTATATCGAATCGTTTTGCCTGAGCTAGCGCCTGGGTCCTAAAGGTGGCTAATGTTTCCTCGCTACTTAAGATAGTTATGGCATTTTTTGCCATATCGTTTACATCACCTATTTCACTAATAAAACCTGTTACTCCGTGAATATTTACCTCGGGAATACCTCCTGCATTGGTGGAAACGACGGGCACTTCACAGGCCATGGCCTCAAGTGCGGCTAATCCGAAAGATTCTTTTTCTGATGTTAACAAGAAGAGATCCGCCACGGCCAAAAGTTCTTCAACGGCATCTTGCTTTCCTAGAAACCTAATTTGGTCACCCAGGCCAAGACTTCGCGAATAAGATTCGGCATTTGATCGTTCTGGTCCGTCACCAATAAGCAGCAATTTTGAGGCTAGTTGTTCATTTACTTTAGCGAAGACAGATATAACGTCTTCCACTCTTTTTACTTTCCTGAAGTTACTAATATGTATAAGAATCCTTTCGTTATCCAAAGCAATGGCTTTTCGAAAATGTTCTTGATTACTTCGTTTAAATCTGTCGAAATCTATGAAATTTGGAATTACCTTAATATCCTTTTTGATATTAAAATAATCGTACGTCTGTTGTTTTAAATGGTCAGAAACGGCGGTCACGCCATCAGATTTGTTAATAGAAAATTCAATAACAGGTTTGAAGGCATTATTATTACCAACGAGCGTAATATCGGTACCGTGCAGCGTTGTGATAACCGGAACGTATCGACCTTCGCTTAGCAGTATTTTTTTTGCCATATAGGCGACGGCGGCATGAGGAATGGCATAGTGCACATGGAGTAAGTCCAGGTTTTCGAAGCGCACTACATCAACCATTTTTCCCGCTAAGGCTGTTTCGTAGGGTGGAAATTCAAACAAAGGGTAATCAGAAGTATCCACCTCATGATAAAAGACATTTTCTTGAAAATGTCCAAGCCTTGCTGGTCGTCGATAAGTAATGAAGTGTATTTGATGGCCATTACGTGCCAGGCCTAGTCCCAGTTCCGTAGCTATAACCCCACTTCCTCCGTAAGTAGGGTAACAAACAATTCCTATTTTCATGATGCCTTTAATCGATAATAACCAATGGAAGCCCCAATTGTTTATCATTGACCTGAACGGACACCCAATAAACGCCAGGAACTTGTTTATTCATATTTAAAGTGAGATTATGAAATGTAGCAATTTCTGTTTGGGTCTGGTAAATAATGGCCCCTAAGGCATTGAAAATTCTTATGGTAGCCCTGTCAGCTTTTGTTAAAGTAAACGAAATAGCTGGGTTTGCTGAGGTAGGATTAGGATAAAGGGAAATGCCATTCATCCAGGAGGCAACCTCATTAATATTGGTAGGTACCCCAACTTTCACTTCCACGTTATCGGTGCAACCAAAAGCATCATTTACGGTAACTTTATAGGTGCCGGGATTTAATATTTCAGCTGTTTTACTTTTTGCTCCATTACTCCACAAGTAGGTATAGGGTCCCGCTCCATTTTCAGCAGAAATGGTTACTACGGCCGGTTGACTGGAATTTGAAGAAAGCCCACTGACTATTCTGGCAGAAAGAGAGAGATTTGAAGGGCATCGAATAAGGTTAAAATTATCTAAATCTACCCAGTAATTGCCTGATCCCCAAAGGGCACTTACTTTAACGACCACATTTTTACCAGCATAAGGTGACAGATCGACCGCAATAGTTTTATACTTATTACTAACCTGATGTGTCGTGTTAGTTATGGTTCGAACCACTTGAAAGGTAGCTCCACAATCTGTCGAAATAGCTATTTCTAATCGGTCGGAGCTATTCCATGTTGCACCTATTTTACCTTCACTTTCAAAAGTCACCGCTCTGTAATCAAACCGTAGGGTATCTTTTAAGGAAACAAGGCCAATGGGCGCTGTTAAAAGATCAAAACGAGGATCGGAAGAAGTGAGTAAATCTGATACCACGTATGATTTATTGTTATGACCCTTGGTAACAATCTGATCATTACCTACCCAGTCTGCAGGTAGCTTACCCATCTCAAAATCTTCTTTGAAAGGGAAGGTAGTATTTGTTTTAAAGTTAAAATAGGCCGTATCGTTATGTGTTAAAGAGGATTCTCCAACTATCCATGATTTTACATTGTAAGTACCTGGCTTCGACGAATCGAATCCTTGTTTGAAAGTAAAAAGTTTATTTTGACCACTATTTACCGTTAAAGTTGAGGCTGATTCAGCTATAATAGGTCCACCATTTATTTGATAGGCAAGATTTAGACTAGTCAAATTAGATTTTCCAATATTTCCAATATTTAAAATGACGTTATCGGTGATATTTTCACAAACTGATTTTCTGCTGTTTTTAACATTTAAAGCAACTAAATCGAAGTTAGAGGCAGAAATATTTATGTTATCAAGCAGCACACCTTCTCTTTGAACACCGAGATCGCTGTTAAATACAAATCTAATCTTTACTTTGGGGTTACCCGCAACGCCAGGAATAACGTGAGCGGCTAAGAACCAGCCATCTGCGTGCCCATTTCCATTCCAAAGCCATCTTTCTGCATCATTGTACCAGTTTGTTCCTGATGAAGGAGAACCCAGTCGAAGCCATGATTTTCCATCGTCTTTTGAATATTCGATCCAAAGACCGTCACAACAGCGTTCAATATCTATTTGGACTCTAAAGGATAAAATGGGATCCTGGGTAGTTCTTGAGAAATCAAAACAAGGAGAATTCAAGTAAGAAAGTTCATTTGATTTATGATTGCCATTTAGGTTGGTTCCCCATGATTTGATGCCGCTAAAAGCATTTCGAAGGGCAGATCCGTTAGGAGTGCCGAGTTCCCAACTATTAAATTGACTTTTAGCATCGACCGTCCAACCCGTAAATTTTTCTTCCAGGGTAGTTAAATATGGAAAAGTGGTAATGGTTGGGATACTTATTACTTTAGCGGTCATACTATCGTTTTTAACCTCGCCGTCTTTATCCATTTGTGTCCAGGCTACGATATTATATTCACCGGGCGCAGAAAAGTTAAAGGGTTGATCGAATGCGGTGGTATTGGCACTGTCAACACCTACAACGCCCGTATAAAAACCATCGAGGGGACGATTTATGGGTACTTCCACCCGATTAATCAGGTAACCATAAGGAATTAAAGACTGAGGTTCGCCGCCATAGTTAAAAATAGCTACTTTCACTGAGTCATTTCCTAATCCGCAGTCAGAAAAAGGAGCTACGAGACTAGAAATTCCGAGATCTAATTTCCATCTGGTTTCAATACTAAAGGGTCCAATGGGTCTGCTGGTATCTCCCGCCGGACAGATACTGGCAAGGGAGTAAGTGTATATAGTATGTTCACTCAACTTACTTAATAGCGTATCATTTTTTGTGATTCGGAAAGTATCTGCATTAAGAATGGGGGAATTTTTAAAAAGAAGTAAGGTAGAAGTTGCCCCAGGGACGGATTGCCAGCCAAGATTGGCCGTTTGGGAACCCATGAAACCAGGCTTTACAAAAAACCTGGGGGGTGCGGGACAGGAGGGACACAAGCCAATATTTTTATAAACGATGCCCGCAGTTGGCAACTTTCCTTTTTGAGAAAACAGCACAGAATCACGTTCATTTCTTAGTTCGTATTGAATTTCTTCGTCGTACAGACCCGTGTTAAAGCGTATAGTTATGGAATCTCCTTTATAGACTTGAAGATAAAAAGTTTCTTTACTTCCGGTTTGTAGGGTAAACCGGTTCACTTTATTCCCAACGATAATTTCTAAGGAAGCATCATTCCAACCATCGAGACCCAGGTCAGCACACTCGAGTTTATAAGTACAGGCCGGGGTAATTTGACCTATTAGCCCAACGTTGCAAAAAAATGACAGTACAAAAAGCAAGTGGCTGGATTTCAATTTCATATATTTTTAATTAAAGGTCTTTCCTGTTTAACGAATGTACAGATGTTAAAAATAACATTTTAAAAATTTAAATGAAGCAATTTAACAATAATCGCTGTTGAAAAATAATGCAATAATCAAAATTAAATCTGATGAATCAAAAGACCTTAATTTTAAACCTTTTTAGCATGAAATTGTTTTGCAACAAAATATAAAGGTTTGGCTGTATATTCTATTGTTGATTTGGAAAAACTTACGGGTGTAAAAGCACACACTATTCGTATTTGGGAACAACGATATGGGGTAATTACACCCAAAAGAACGCAGTCCAATATCAGATACTACCAGGATGATGATTTAAAGCAGTTGTTGAATATTGCCATTTTAAATAAAAATGGTCATAAGATTTCAAGAATAGCTCAAATGCAGCCAGATGAAATCAATGAAACTGCCGCTGCGCTCTCTTCTATTGATGTTTCTTACGGAGCTCATTTAGATGCGCTTACAATAGCCATGATTGAAATGGATGAGTTGAAGTTCGACAAAATCGTCAATACCCACATCCAGCAACTGGGTTTTGAACGTGCTATGACCGAGCTCATTTATCCATTCCTGGACAAACTTAGTATTCTCTGGTTAACAGGTTCCATAAGCCCTGTGCAAGAAAATTTTATAAGTTTTTTAATAAGGCAAAAAATTATTGCTGCCATTGATCAACTTCAACCTTCTGAGCATACATTGAGTAAAAAATGCATTCTTTACTTGCCGGAGGGTGAGAAACAAGAGCTGAGTTTGTTATTCATACAATTCATGTTAAGGGTTAGGAATTACAGGGTTGTTTATTTGGGTCATGATATTTCTATAGCAGAATTAAAAGTAGCTTGTGAAATAGTAAAGCCTGACTATATCTGTACTATGATAACCTCATCTTTTGAAACGGTGTCTATACAACAGTATGTAAATAATTTATCGAATGAAATATTTAATTGTCAAATTTTATTAAGTGGATATCAAGTTAACGCACAATCAATAGAACACGGTAAAAATATTCATAAAGTTCAAAGTTTGGAGCAACTCATACATATAATTTCAGCACAAGAAATAAATGCATAATAGATTCCACTGATTTTTTCAGAATTTTATGTTATTTTTAATGATTGTACAGAATATTACAATCTTAATTCATAAAATCGGAAATTTATATCAGATGAAGCCAACCAGATTATTTGATTACATTCATTATCAAATGGCGCATTATCCATTGGAGCGATGTATGGGTGCCAAAAACGAACAAGGTGTGTTCGATTTCCTTTCCACGGAAGTAGTTGTTGATTTAGCCAATAAACTGAGCTGCGGTTTATTGAAATTGGGCGTTGGAAAGGGGGATAAAATCGGCGTTGCCGTATATCAAAATCGACCAGAATGGGTTATTCTTGACATTGCGGTTCAGCAAATTGGAGCTATTAACGTACCTGTCTACCCTACTATTAGTAGTAATGATTACGTTTATATCTTTAATGACTCCGAAACAAAAATTTGTTTTGTTGGAAAATTGGACCTTTATGATAAGGTAAGTATAGCGCAAAAAGAGGTTCCCTCCCTTAAAGAAATTTATACTTTCGACCCACAGGACGGCCGACCATTCTGGAAGGATATTCTTACGGATGAGGGAATGGATCATTTGGAGGAGTTAAAAAACAGTATTAAGGCGGATGATTTAGCTACTATTATTTACACCTCGGGTACAACAGGTGTTCCAAAAGGGGTAATGCTTTCACACTACAATATTATTTCAAATGTGGAGGCTGCAGCAGCCATTATTCCTGTTCAAAATGGGGATAAAGTGTTGAGTTTCCTTCCTATTTGCCATATTTTTGAAAGGGCTGCTTCCTATCACTACCAGTTTAGGGGCGTTTCTATTATTTTTACAGGTACAGAAAATTTAGGGGGTGAAGAAGGAGATTTGAAAATGGTTCAACCGCATTTCTTTACCACCGTTCCCCGATTACTGGAAAAAGTATATGAGAAAATTTATAATAAGGGCTTAGCGCTTACGGGCGTGAAGAAGAAATTGTTCTTCTGGGCTCTTTCTCTGACAGAAGATTATGCTTACCATAGACCTGTTGGTGGATTTAAAGGAATGATAGCTGATAAACTTATTTTTAGCAAGTGGAGAGAGGCTTTAGGGGGAAATGTCAAAGGTATTGTTACCGGTGCAGCGCCTTGTCCTTTAAGAATAGCGCAGGTATTTTCTGCTGCCGGCGTTCCCATTAGAGAGGGGTATGGTCTTACAGAAACCTCCCCTGTTTTAACGGCGAGTACGTTTGAAAAGGGGGAGGCGCTTTTAGGTACCGTGGGAAAAGCTATTCCTGGCGTAGACATTTTTATAGATCCATCCGACGGTAATTACAGAGAAAATGAAGGCGAAATATTAGCTTCAGGTCCAAATATCATGATGGGTTATTACAATAAACCGGATGCAACCGCTGCGGTTACTAAAGTAATAGATGGAAAATCCTGGTTCCTCACAGGAGATGTTGGTAAGTTTATTGAAGGTCCTGAAGGGGGAGCGTTTCTTAAAATTACAGACAGGAAAAAAGAGTTGTTGAAAACTTCAGGTGGTAAATATGTTGCTCCTGCTCCCATTGAAAATAAATTTAAGGAATCATTCCTTATTGAACAAATGATGGTCGTTGGAGATAGTCAAAAGTTTGTGTCAGCGCTAATCGTTCCAGCAGAGGAAGCTTTAAAAGATTGGTGTGGAAATAACGGTTTGTCCTGGACCAATTTGTCGGACTTGGTCCAAAAGACTGAAATCATCAATCTTTATCAATCTATTATTGATGAAATGAATCAAACTTTTGCTCATATTGATCAGGTTAAGAAATTTAAATTATTGATTGATCCATGGGAACCTGTTAAAAAGGATGGCACAGAATCGGAATTAACGCCTACGATGAAACTAAAAAGAAGGGTAATTTTAGATAAGTATGCCGAAGAGATTCAACAAATTTACAAGGATTAAAAAAAAAGCCGGTAAGAAAAATTCTTGCCGGCTTTTTTAATCACCTATTCTAATCCCAATTGATTATATCGGTATATGTAAACGACGAGTGCGAAAAAAAGTACTATTGATATAAGGAAATATAACATAAAATATCCCTTTTTTCCTGCGTTTTTTACTGAGGACATAGTAGTAGTGTTTAGGTATGATTAAAAGAACTTACTGCGATTATCCTTAATTGTGGCTCCATCTTTAAGTACCTGCGTAATTTTGCTGCTTACCTGACTACGATAGGTAGAAACCAGATTTCTCTTTGTGGTCACTAATTCTGTAGCCGCAGAAGGCGCTGCTTTAGTGATAATTTTCGCTACATAAACACCTGAGTTACCTACCACAGGGGCAGTAACATCACCTGTATTGTAACGGAATAACTTGCCTAATAACTTTGGCTCACTTCCTACCCCGGAAATAACCGGATTGGCAAAGGTAATTCCATTGGCCGTATCAATAGGTTCTCCAAAGCTACTGGCTACTAATTCCAATGATTTCCCTTTCATTTTTGAAGCAATTAAAGCACCTTTCTTTTCATTAATTACTAAGCCTTCAATTTCCTTCTTTATTTTTTCAACCGCAGGTAATCCTTCTTTAATGACATCTTCTAAGCCAATAAGTACGTATTTATTGTCAAAATAAAGATTTTCATCTCTGTAAACATATACTTGTGGAGAAACGGATTCCAAATCTGCACCAAAAGCCCAACGAATGATATCACGTGATTGTACCCCTGCGCCCAAAGGTCCTAAAAAGAACTCATTTTTACCCATTGGAGTAGATGTTTCTACTTTGATATCCTTATTTTTTGCCAGGTTTGCCTTTAAGTCTGCTACCGATGTACTTTTATTTAATATAATGGAAACCCTGTTGTAAGCATCTTTTTGGGTAGCTTCAGATGGAATAATGTTAGAAACTAGAGAAGCAATTCTGATGCCAATCTCATTTTTATCAAATTTCTTACCAGTAACCTCTACCAGGTGCACCCCGAATTGAGTGGTGACAGTATATAACTTACCAGATTCAGCTTGAAAGAAAATCAAATCATTATATTCTGCAACCATCTGACCAGGAGCGGCATAACCTAAGTCACCACCCTTTGTTGACGTTGCATCGCTACCAAATTGCGCGGCCATAGCTTCGAAGGTAGCCTCTCCCTTCTCGATAACCTGTTTTAGAGAGTCGACGGTTCTCTGAGCTAAAAAAGCGCTATTTGCATCAGATGCTTGAATGAGAATATGTCTTGATTTAACAGAATCCGGAAGTGCTTTTTTATCAACCATTTTAACTACACGATAAGCACCAGACTCAGTGTAAGGGCCAAAAACGCTACCTACAGGTAAATTGAAAATACTATCTGCGAACATTGGATTAATTTCCGATTTCTTTACATAAATCGGAGACATTACCCCTCTGTTTTGTTCAATAAAGCTGGTATCGTTGGATGCATTTCTAAATTGATCAGCTAAAACACTTATTTTACCATAAATATCGGCGGTATCGGCTTTTGAAGGGAAAACATTATAGATAGCATAAGCTATTTTTCTGCGTTCTTCTTTATTCGTATATTTCTTTTTGTTTTTGTCAAGATAGTTTTCATAATCCTGATCAGAAAGAGAAACTTCGCTATTGTCGATATTGTCGAAAGGCACTTTTACATAGGCAAATTGCAGGAAAGCAGAACCTTCCGAGAATAACAATTCTGCCTGCCAGTTTGGTGTGTAAAACCCATTAGCAACTAAAGAAGTTAGCTTTCGTTGAAGACTTTCTTTAATTACCTCCCCTTCCTGGATAGCCCAATAAGAACGCATTTGTGGTTCAAGGGTGTTAGATTCAATCATCTGACGAACCTGGTTTAACTGTTCTCTGTTAACCTGACCAGTGGTTTGGTCACCAAAACGCTGAGTGATAACGGGACTTGGTTCAAGACCAAATTGCAAATCAAGCAATTCGGCACGACTTACACCGAGTCCTAATTTGTCTGTTTGCTCTGAAATCAAGATTTTTTCAACGAAATAATTCCAAATATTTTCTCTGCGTGCGAAAACATCACTGGTAGAACCGGAGTATAAAATACTTTCTGTTCTGTTAAACTCATTTACGTCAATTTTTTGACCGTTAACTTTAGCCAGTACAGGTTGTGAACTGCCAAATACACTTGTTTGCCCAGACGTCATATCCATTAGAATGAAGCCACCTAAGCCCAAAGCTATCAGGATAATTAATATCCAACTACCTTGTTGTCTGATTTTACT
Source organism: Haliscomenobacter hydrossis DSM 1100 (assembly GCA_945878825.1). GTDB lineage: Bacteria > Bacteroidota > Bacteroidia > Chitinophagales > Saprospiraceae > BJGN01. The sequence goes on along the minus strand of CAMDWC010000091.1, from coordinate 17 downwards.
AATCAATGCCATGTTTA
>CAMDWC010000090.1 GCA_945878825.1 Haliscomenobacter hydrossis DSM 1100 | reverse complement strand
TTGCACGACGATTAGCAAGTACCCGGCGTCCATTTTTAGAACTCATACGGGAACGAAATCCATGTTTATTTACGCGTTTGCGTTTTGATGGTTGGTAAGTACGTTTCATTGCTGTTATTTTTAAGCAATATGCTCAATTAATTCAAAATATTTGCAAAAGTATAATTTTTTTACAAGAAACAAAAATCTAAACGGTCATTATTTCTTTTTCCTTTGCATCTAATAGCTCGTCAATTTTTTTAATGTGTTTATCAGTGAGCTGTTGAACGGTTTCCTCCCGTTTTTTTCCTTCATCTTCAGAAAAGCCATCTTTAACAGCTTTCTTGATACCCTCCATAGCTTCTCTTCTGGAAGAGCGGGAGCTAACTTTAGCATCTTCGCCCAAAGCCTTTGATTTTTTTACTAAATCGCGACGACGTTCCTCCGTTAGAGGGGGAAATGATAAACGGACTACTTCACCGTCATTCATAGGTGTTACGCCAAGATTTGCCTCAAAGATAGACCTTTCGATAGGTGCTAACATAGACTTTTCCCAGGGTTGGATAACAAGAGACCGCGCATCGGATGTTGAAATATTAGCTACTTGATTCATAGGTGTTGGTGTGCCATAGTAGTTCACCAACAAATCTCTGACAATCGCTGGGGTAGCTTTGCCCGTTGTGATTTTCCCTAACTCTTTATTGAGGTGATCCAACGCTTTTTCCATGGCTTCTTCAGCCGTTTCCACTAAAAAATTTACTTCTTCCAACATAGCTGTTTGGATTATTACCAGAATTAAAAATAATTTCTTTTTGCGCTATTAATCATTTGGAAGATCCAAAGAAACGAAGAGCGAAATACAATAACATAACTAAGGCAGAAAATGCAGCAGATACATAAGTCATGGCAGCCCACCACAATGCGTCCTTAGCTCCTTCCTGCTCTGCCCCATGGGTTATACCGGATTGGTTTAACCACACCAGGGCTCTTTTGGAGGCATCAAATTCTACAGGTAAGGTGATTAAGCTAAACACCGCTGTCACTAAAAAGGTAAGCATGGTGATAAACAAAATAGTTTGATTGCCACCTGATCCAAACAGACCAAGAGCCAGCATTAAAAGCCACTGTTGCATAGATGAGGCAATATTTACAATAGGTACCACGGCTGAACGCATGGTTAACCAAGCATAAGCCTGGTTGTGTTGCACGGCATGCCCGCATTCGTGAGCTGCAACGGCCGCAGCAGCAATAGTCCTTCCGTTAAATACATCGGGACTAAGATTGACAACTTTAGACATTGGATTATAATGGTCTGTCAGCATGCCTTGTCCTTCTGCTATGCGAACATCATGAATACCATAATATTTGAGCATATTTTCAGCTATTTCGCGCCCTGATAATCCGGAGCGAATACTAATCTGGCTGTAATGCCTGAATTTATTTTTTAACTTTTGGCTGATAATGAAACCAACCAATGACAATAAACCTGCTATGAATAAATATCCCATGGTTTGAATTTTTTAGGATTATAACGTAATTCCTTAAAATTTAGTTTACATTAAACTCAAGATATATGGTCGAAACCTGTGTAGGGAATCAAAGCTTTAGGAATGACAATACCCTCGGCTGTTTGATTATTTTCCAACAAAGCAGCTACGATACGAGGCAAAGCTAAAGCACTTCCATTTAGGGTGTGCGCTAGTTTTGATTGTTTGCCGTCTTTGAATCTTAATTTTAACCTATTACTTTGAAATGTTTCAAAGTTTGAAACAGAACTTACTTCCAACCATCTTTTTTGTCCGGAGGAATACACCTCAAAATCATAGGTTAAAGCGGAGGCAAAAGACATATCTCCACCACACAAACGCAATATTCTGTAAGGTAGTTCCAATTTGTCTAAAATCTGACTAACATGCTGAATCATTTGATCAAAAACCTGATAAGAGTTGTCAGGATGAGCGACTTGAACAACTTCAACTTTATCAAATTGGTGAACCCGGTTTAATCCTCTGACATGCGCGCCATAAGAACCAGCTTCTCTTCTGAAACAAGGGGTATAACCGCACATTTTTACAGGAAGTTTCGCAGCGTCAAGGATAACGTCACGTAAAATATTCGTTATGGGCACTTCAGCGGTTGGAATGAGATATAGGTCATCTTTAGCTACATAATACATTTGCCCCTCTTTATCGGGGAGTTGTCCAGTGGCTGTGGCAGAAGCTTCATTGACCAATAATGGCGGCATAATCTCCTCATAACCGGCATTTACGGCTTCATCTAAAAAAAACTGAATGAGTGCCCGTTGTAATTTTGCCCCTTTGCCACGGTAAACGGGAAATCCACTACCCGTAATTTTTACGCCCAGTTCTAAATCGAAAAGGTTATACTTTTTAGCTAAATCCCAGTGGGGAAGTGCCTGTTCATTTAAAACAGGAAGCTCAGCGGTCCATGCTTGAAATACCTCATTATCATCAGGCGTTTTACCTTGTGGAACGCTGTGATGGGGTAAATTGGGAATCAAATAAAGTAAACCATCCAGGTCTTTTTCGATGTTTCCTAAAAGCAACTCCAATTCGGCCGTTTTGTCTTTTAGGGCATTTACTTTTACTTTAATAGCGTCAGCCCCTTCTTTGTCCCCTTCTTTATATCGTTTTCCTACTTCATCTGAAAATTGATTTCGATCAGTAAGTAACTTCTCAAGTTCGGTTCGCCATTGCTTGCGCTGATCATCGAGCTGAATAATTTCAGCTATTTTTTCAGCAGCATCGGGCACATTTTTTTTGCCAAGTCCTTCAATGACTTCTGACTGATTTTGACGGATAACGCTAATTTGCAACATAACTTTTCTTTCCTTTTTCTCTCTAATGAACTTTAAAGAGTTCTTTTTGTATCTTATTTAAAAAGAATTTAACTTGTAAGGTAAATTTTTTGCAAAGATAATACTTAGTATAAAAAATTAATCTATTTTTGTCTCATTGTTTCCTTATACGTGAAGGAAATCTATAATTCACCCTGTTTTTTCCTTTCATCAGAAATTAGCCCTTAAATTTGGCTTTCTCTTTTAGATATTTGTTTGGTAAAAATAATATATCATTTTCTTCCAGGAAAGGAAAATTGCAGTTCTATTAATTATTCTGTATGGTTCGACGAGCGAATCTCCTATTTTTTTAAAGTTTTATTCATGCAATACGACATTGTCCAACTCAATGAGATGTTGGTGCCCGAATTACGCGATTTAGCGGAAGAAATGCGGGTGCCAGGATTCAAAAAATTAACCAAAAAAGAGTTAGTTTATAAAATTCTCGATCAACAAGCCCTAACAGGTGTTGCAACAGAAAGAGATGTTAATCATCAGGAAACTCCTTCTGTTAATCCAAAACCAGAACAATTCCGAATTGATTTTGATAAGGTGGAGGAAACTCCCTTTTCAAAACCTGTGGATCCACCAGTTATGGCTAAGGAACAGGACGTTATTTCCGATAATCCGACATCTCGGGAGGAATTTTCTCCAAAGGAAGAGGAAAAGCGGGAAGCTCCCAGAGAATTAAATAGGGTAAGAAGGGTCAATCCTGTTCAGGAATCTTTGCCTCCGACAGATAATAACCTGAACAGACGCGAATTTCCCAGTATACGTCGAAGTTCGTCAGGCAGGGATGCTAACCCTGAAGCTAATAATGCTAATTTGCCAGATAAAAGGGATTTTTCAAGCTCCAGAAGGAATTTCGATGTTAATTCGCCTGAAAATAAATCGTTGGAGATTGAAAATGACGGCAGAAAAAATTTGGCCTCTAAAGAGTTGTGGGATAAGCCAGGTGCAGCTGAAATAGCTCCTATCCCCGAAAATATGGAGGCTGAGAACAGAAGAATTCTCAGGAAAAGAAGAGAAGATGGTGAAATTCAAAGAACAGCCCCTCTGCCTGTTCAAAGACCAGCCGTTATTCATAGAGTTAACAGACCACCTCTAAGAGATAACAGAAAGCCAATGGTGGATGCAAATAATCCGGATGCTCCTATCCAACAGCCGCCAGTTAATCCGCCAGCACCGCCGCCGCCGCCAGTGATCAGGTTCGAACCAGAATTGGACGGAATCATTGAAAGTGAAGGAAGTTTGGAAATGATGCCAGATGGTTATGGATTCTTGCGCTCGTCAGATTATAATTATTTGTCTTCACCCGATGACGTTTATGTTTCTCCTTCTCAAATTAAATTGTTTGGTTTAAGAACAGGAGATACCATCAAAGGTACTTTAAGGCCGCCAAAAGAAGGTGAGAAGTATTTTGCACTGCTAAAGGTGTCTAAGATAAATGGTACCAATCCTGAAAATATAAAAGAAAGAATTCCTTTTGATTATCTGACGCCCCTTTTTCCTACCGAGAAATTCAAGCTCACCGCTTCATCTTCAGGAAAAGATATGGGAAATAGAATGATCGATTTGTTTACGCCTATCGGAAAAGGTCAGCGTGGTCTCATTGTCGCTCAACCCAAAACAGGTAAGACCTTCCTTTTGAAAGATTTAGCAAATGCTATCTCTAAAAATAATCCTGAATGCTATATTATAGTTCTTCTTATAGATGAGCGACCAGAGGAAGTTACCGATTTTAAAAGAAGCGTAAATGCTGAAGTTATCGCCTCCACTTTCGATGAACCCGCTGATAATCACGTTAGAGTAGCTAATTTAGTTTTAGAGAAGGCTAAACGCTTAGTGGAAAGTGGCCACGATGTGGTAATAATGCTCGATTCTATTACTCGTTTAGCAAGAGCCTACAATACCGTCGCCCCCGCAAGCGGAAAAGTGCTATCGGGTGGTGTAGAGGCCAATGCGCTTCATAAACCGAAGAAATTTTTCGGCGCAGCCAGAAATATTGAAGGTGGTGGGTCGCTGACTATCCTTGCCACAGCACTTATTGACACTGGTTCAAAAATGGATGGTGTCATCTTCGAAGAATTTAAAGGCACAGGTAATATGGAGCTTCAACTCGACAGAGGTCTGGCAAATAAACGGATGTTCCCTTCCATCGATCTTACAAAATCATCTACCAGACGGGAAGATTTGTTGTTAGACAAGGAAACGCTGCAGAGAATGTTTATTCTTAGGAATCATCTGGCAGATATGAAACCCGAGGAAGCAATGGATTTTCTTCGCAAACACATGGTTGGAACAAAATCAAATGATGAATTTCTTTCGTCTATGAACGGTTAATTTCGCAGTTAAAACAGAATAATTTATTGGAAATGCAGTTTCTATAGAATAATTCCTTAATTTAAACCATTGTTAACTATGCCGAGATGTTTAAACCTTACCCGTTTAAATTGAAATGTAATATAAATGATGTTGTTTATACGTTTGAAAATTGTTCTTCTTATCTGTTTCTTCGCTCATTTTCAACTAAGAGCTCAAGATGCTGTTTACGTGCCAAATGAGTTTTTAGTTCAGTTTAACCCTGAGACATCAGCAATAAATTGGTTTAACTCGCTTGCTTTAGAAAAAAAAGCATCGGGCATTTCTACCGTAAAAATACTTTCTGAACCACTTAATATTTATCAGTTAAATGTTAATCCTTCTATAATATCTGAAAATGAGGCCTTTCGTTTTTTGAAACAACAGCCTGATATCAGATTTGTACAAAGAAATCATTACATAAAATTACGGAGCGTCATTCCTAACGACTCCTTGTTTTCTCAGCAGTATTATCTGCAAAATAAAGGACAAAACGGAGGTCTGGTAGGTCTGGACATAAAGGCTGTCGAAGCCTGGAAGGTAACCCAGGGCGGCGTTACCCCAAGCGGTGATACCATTGTTATTTGCGTTATTGATAATGGGGTGGATATAAATCATCCCGATCTGAAAGATAATCTCTGGGTAAATCAGGCGGAAATTCCAAATAATAACAAAGATGACGACGGAAACGGTTATATAGACGATTATCTGGGTTGGAATGTTGACTTTAAATCGGATGAAGTCAGTTATATTAATTTTCATGGTACCCCTGTAGCTGGCTTAATTGGTGCGACAGGAAATAATAAAATAGGTATATCAGGTATTAACTGGAAGATTAAACTGATGGTGGTAACTTCTCAGATTGCCAATGTTCTGTCTGAAAGTAGAGCCATAGAAGCTTATTCTTATCCTCTGGTTATGAGGAAATTGTATAATGAAACAAAAGGTAAGAAGGGGGCTTTTGTTGTCGCAACTAATACCTCCTGGGGAATAGATAAAAGAAAACCAGAGGATTTTCCTATTTGGTGCAATTTTTACAATGCGCTCGGCGACGCAGGTATTTTAAACGTCGCTGCAACCATTAATCAAAGCATCGATGTTGATGTTGCAGGCGATATTCCTACCACTTGCCCAAGTGATTTTATGATCTCGGCAACAGCTATTTCCGATAAAGGGGAACTAAGATATGGTTACGGTAAAACGTCCATAGATATTACCTCTCTGGGCTTTAATTTATTAACCACTGCCGACAAAGGTGGTTATGCCAGACAAAGCGGTAATTCTTTCGTCTCTCCTCAAATTGCCGGGGCAATTGGTCTTCTTTATGCTTCTCCCTGTCCAACTTTAGCCGTTTTATCTCGTAATGATCCTGCCGCCGCCGCAAGGTTAGTCAGAAAGGCTCTACTTGGCGGTGTAACTGTTTTGGATAGTTTGGTGAATAAAGTAAGTTCCGGCGGCGTGCTGAATATGGAGAAAAGTATCCGCTTTCTTTTAGATAGTTGCGGTAAATGCCCGCCTATTGCTAAAATTGAAGTAGCTAATGTATCTACTACCGAAGTACAATTGTCTTGGATCTCAAATGATAGTATCAAAAATATAAATTTATTTTTTAGAAAAATGGGAGATACCTCCTGGATGTCTTTGCCAAATAATAAGAACCCTTTATCTATTGCTGAATTATTACCATGTAATGATTATGAAATATCATTGAACAGGACTTGTCTCAATGGGGAGAATCCTGCAGGTCAGTCGGTTGTTTTTAAAACTGATGGCTGTTGTAAAAATCCAGCTAAAATTGAATCCGTAAGTGTCGGAAATACAGAATTTGTGTTAAGGTGGGAAAAGGTGACTGCAGCAACGGCTTACTTTGTTCGCTGGAAATTATCAAAAGATTCTCTTTCTTCTGCCTGGCAAACCTTGCAAGTATCCCAAAATGGTGCGTCGATTCGTGGATTATCTTCATGCTCGGAATATGATGTTCAGATTAGAAGTTTGTGTGCTTCAGATCAAATACCCTTTAGTAGCTCATTTAAGTTTAAAACGAAGGGTTGTGGAAATTGTCTGGAGAAAAATTATTGTATTCCTAAAGGAATAACTATTGTAAGTGCAGAAAATGAATGGATTTCACAAGTGAAAATAGGTGATTTTGTCCATTTATCAGGTAAAGATGGATACGGTGATTTTACGAGGAAAAATGGACCTACATTAAAACCAGGCGTTTCATACCCTTTAACCTTAGAACCGGGTTATCTAAATACTGCTTACGACGAATTTTTTATCGTTTGGATAGACCTTAATCAGGACGGATCATTTACAAATGAAGAAGAACTATTTAATTCAGGTTCACCTAAAAAAGGGATAGTTAACTCCATTTTGAATATTCCTGTTTCCACTGCATTGGGTTCTACCCGCATGCGTGTAGTAATGAAGTATCGGCAAGAGCCGGGAGCATGTGTTTTTCCTGTTGAATTTTTTGGAGAGGTAGAAGATTTTTGTGTGAATTTCAGCCAATCTGTGAATACCCAGCCTATCATACCGGCAGCTAATATTATGGTATTTCCTAATCCTAATGAAGGTGCATTTTCAATAAACTTCCAGGCAAATCATTTATGGGAATCGATCACCATGATAAATACGATGGGGCAAATTATTTCTAAAGTTTACTTACAAAAGGGAGTAAAAGAGTATCGTTGGGAAAGACTTAAGACAATTGCTGGTCAGTACACGCTGATTTTTCAGGGGCCTACGGGTATTTACACTCACAGAATATCTATTTTATAGCTTTTGATCTATATTTTCAATCTCGGATGGTTCATAATTTCCAAACCATGTTTTTAATTTAGTTTTGGCTTGAAGTTTCACGGAATCATTGATGTAAGAGGCAATAGCTACTAAGCCGATGCCTAAAACGCCCAGATCGTCCGTATATCCAATAAAAGGAGTTAAGTCGGGAATTAAATCAATGGGTGCAATAAGATACCCCAACACGCCAATGATTATATTCTTGGCCCACGCTGGGGTTTCTTTTCTTTTAAAGGCGTAAAAAAGAAGCAGAGACGAATAAACGGATTGCACGCCTATTTTCTTTGCGTAAGATTGTACCGTGTTCCAGAAATTAGATTCTGAAAAGAACACGGCATATTTCTTGATTCGCGAAAGCATATATAAAGGATTATGTATTAATCCAATCGTTGTTTTACCTCGGTAATTTCGTACACTTCAATTATGTCACCCACTCTCATTTCATTGAAATTCTTTATGGACAGACCGCATTCCATGCCATTTCTGACCTCTTTAACGTCATCTTTGAAACGTTTGAGAGAGGAAACTTCACCGTGTGTATTTTCTCTGGTTGGGAACACAATAATGCCATCCCGCACCAATCTGATATGACTATTTCTACTGATTTTACCTTCCTGAACGTAGCAACCAGCGATAGTTCCAATTTTACTAATCTTGTAAATTTCTCTAATTTCTACCATACCTATGACAGTTTCCACTTTAGTAGGTTCAAGCATACCTTCGATGGCTGCTTTAACTTCTTCAATGGCTTCATAGATAATGGAATAGGTTTTAATTTCGACGCCCTCTTTCTCGGCTAGTTTTCTTGCACCGGAGGAAGGTCTGACCTGGAAACCAATAATGATGGCATCTGAAGCGGAGGCGAGAAGTACATCAGACTCGATGATACCACCCACTGCTTTATGGATTACATTTACCTGAACCTTTTCAATAGACAGCTTGATAAGAGAATCGGCTAATGCTTCGATAGAACCATCTACGTCACCTTTAACGATAAGTTTAAGTTCTTTGAAGTTACCGAGGGCTAATCGACGACCTATTTCATCCAATGAAATACGTTTTGTTGCACGATTGGTTTGCTCTCTGGTAATCTGCGCTCTTTTTGACGCTATTTGCCTTGCCTCCTGATCCGAATCTACTACCTTAAATCTGTCACCGGCCTGAGGAGCACCAGTTAAACCAAGTACTAATACGGGAGTTGATGGACCGGCAGACTTAATTCTCTGTCCTCGCTCGTTCAACAGAGCTTTAACTTTTCCAGCAAATTCACCGGCTACAAGAGAGTCTTTATCTCTTAGCGTACCATATTGAACCAAAAGCTTGGTTACATAACCTCTACCTTTATCGAGGGAAGCTTCGATAACCGTACCAACAGCGGACCTGTTAGGATTAGCCTTAAGTTCAAGCATTTCAGCTTCAAGTAAAATTTTCTCTAGTATTTCAGGTATACCGAGGCCTGTTTTGGCTGAAATATCCTGAGATTGGTATTTTCCGCCCCACTCCTCTACTAAAAGATTCATGGAAGCGAGTTCTTGTTTAATTTTTTCAGGTTGAGCGCCTACTTTATCAACCTTATTGATGGCAAAGATAATAGGTACGTTGGCAGCCTGGGCATGCGAAATTGCTTCCTTTGTTTGAGGCATTATGTTATCGTCTGCCGCAATGATAACAATGGCAATATCTGTTACTTTAGCGCCACGGGCACGCATCGCTGTGAAAGCCTCGTGACCTGGGGTATCCAGGAAGGTAATTTTCTTATTATCGCCGATAACCATTTCGTAAGCACCAATATGCTGGGTGATACCACCGGCTTCTCCGGATACGACGTTAGCACTTCTTATATAGTCAAGAAGAGATGTCTTACCGTGATCTACGTGACCCATTACAGTAACGATAGGCGCGCGATGAATCAAAAGGGCTGGATCATCTTCGACAACAATTACTTCCTCATCGGCTTGTTCTTCTACAGAAATGAACTCAACCTCTCTCCCAAATTCACCAGCGACGAGTTCAATTATTTCAGCGTCCAAACGTTGGTTAATGGATACTATAACCCCCAGGTTCATACAAACAGTGATGACTTCTGCGATAGGTACATCAAGAAGATTAGACAATTCCTGAGCAGAAATGAACTCTGTTAATTCTAATTTTCCAGTGAGTTCGTCTTGATCAAGTTGCTCTTGTTTCTCTCTGAAACGATCTCGTTTGTCACGCTGAAACTTCTGGCGTTTATTCTTCCCACCTCCTGAAAGGCGTGCCATAGTGGCCTTAATCTTATCCTCAATTTCTTTTTTTGATACCTCTTTAGGTTCTTCTCTTCCCGTTGCTGGTCTGTTTGCCGGCGGCCTGTTATTAGGTCCGGCATTATTGTTACTTGGTAAGGGGCGTCTTTGTTGGCCGCCTCCTTGACCTTGATAATTCTGTCCGCCCTGTCCACCTGTATTAGGTCTATTTTGGGAATTATTGTTATTACTATTATTTTGTTGATTGTTATTTGCACCCTGGCTTTGGCCCTGAACCTGACTAGCGTTAGAACCTTGGTTATTACCTTGGCTTTGGCCATTATTTTGTGTATGGGGAATCCCCTCTCCAGCTACTTTCTTACGTTTACGTTTACGTTTACGTTTTGCTTCTTCTGACTCTGGGGCGCCGGGAGTAGGTGGTTTAACACCTGTAGCGGGAGGATTACTTCCTCCTGGAGCAGCTGGCTTTGCTACTGCTGGTGGAGGGGTTACAGGCTTGCTTCTTCCTCTGTTTCTGTCGAAGGCATTGGTATCTATTTTCCCTAAAATCTTCAAGCCCCTTAGTTCCGGAGTTTCTGCCCTCATCATAAGTCCATCTTCAGGAACTGTCGGTGATGTAACTTTGGCGGCTGTAACTTCAGGTTTAACAGGCGTATTTAATAAAGAATTTACTACCGTTTTATCTGTAGCGGATGATTTTTTCTCTTTTTCAAACGGAGGATTTGGAGCTACTTTAGTAACCTCTTTTTGAACTTTCGCTTCAAGTTCGATGGAAGCGGGAGGATTAGCAGGGATTTCAGCAGGTTTTGCAGGAGCTTTAGCTACTAAAGGAGCAACAACTTCAGATTTTTCTTTCTCTTTAGTCCTTTGCTGTAAACGGCTGGAAAGGTCAATTTTACCTAAAACGGTAGGACGCTGTAACTGAATGGTTCCTTCCAATCTTTCTGGTTTTTCCTCTGCAATGGGCGTTAAAACTACTTTTGGGGCCTCAGCTGCAGCAACTTCGTGCTCCTCCCTTTCGGTATTCCCCACTCCAAAACTGACTGATTTTGCCTGTTGTTTAATATCTCCTGATTTCTGGAACTCTTTTAACAGCTCAGAATACATCTGGTCTGTTATTTTAGCGGTGGGTTTATTTTCCACCTCGTATCCTTTTTTGGCAAGATGCTCAACGAGTGTGGA
>CAMDWC010000089.1 GCA_945878825.1 Haliscomenobacter hydrossis DSM 1100 | reverse complement strand
GGTGGTCTGCAGGATAATGGCTTATGGATGGGGCCGTCAAATAGCAGGGAGGTACGCGGTATTTTAAATGAACATAATACCTGGGTTGGAGAAGGAGATGGTTTTCATTTTCAAATAGATCCAACGGACTGGAAAACCATCTATATGGTCAATCATGTTGGATTTGCGGCGAAGTTAAATTTGGAAAACAGAAAGTATGATTATATCACACCTACGCCACAAACCATCTCTAATTATGCAGCTTATTTTGACCCAAATTATAAGAATTATCCTATAAAATATTCTATCGACCCTGGAGAACATTGGTTTTTTTATGAAAATACAGACCGTGTAAAACTTCCTCCCCAATTTCGATTTAATTGGAGCAGTCCTTTAGTTCTCTCTTCTCGTAATGTGAATACGCTCTATTTCGGAGGCAACCACCTTTTTAAATCTACGGATAAGGGAAATTCCTGGAAAATCATCAGCCCTGACCTGACTACCAATGATGCTGAGTTCAGGAATCCCTCCAATAGTGGTTATCTGACCAGAAGTGTGACGGGTGGGGAAAATCATTTTACTATCATTACCCTCGCAGAATCTCCTTTAGATACTCAGGAAATATGGGCAGGAACGGACGACGGAAATTTACAGGTTACATTGAACGGAGGTAAATCATGGACCGAAGTAGGGCAATTATTAGTTAAACAATTTCCCTTTATTGGACAAAATGCATCCTCCCCCAGAGGAAAAAGACCCTGGATAAGCAGAGTAACCCCATCAGCACATATAAAAGGTAGGTGTTATGTCTCTTTGGACAATCATAGATATGATGACATGAATGCTTATGTATTTGTCACTGACGATTATGGAAAAAGCTGGAAATCGTTACAAAATAATCTACCGGAATATTCTGTTTATGTGGTTCGTGAAGACCCCGAAAACGCTGATTTGCTATTTGTGGGAACGGAACAAGGCGTGTTATTTTCATTCAATCAGGGAAAGGAATGGCATGAACTCATGGGTAATATGCCCACAGTGGCCGTTTACGACCTTGTCATTCATCCCCGGGAAGGTGATCTGATAGCTGGAACCCATGGCAGAAGTATTTGGATTTTAGATGACATCAGTCCTTTGAGACAGCTTAGCGGTCAAATTACAGACAAACCCTTTCACCTTTTTCAAAGCAGGCGGGCTACCAGATGGTTGCGGATAAATACTGGACGAAAGCAACCCTACTTTGAATTCCGTGGACAGAATCCCCGAAGTGGGGCACCTATCCATTTGTGGGTAAATAAAAGCAACCAAACCGATTCTGTCACATTGAACCTTGTATCTGAAAATGACAAACAACTAAAAAGGCAATGGAAAATACCTATTCAACCTGGCATCAACAGAATTTACTGGGACATGCAGATGGACGAACCTGAAATCTCCTGGGCTCAGGAAATTGAAAACATGCGTATCGCGCTCGAAAAGTTAGGTTCCCTTAGCTCCTTATCCGCAGCTGCCAAAGATTCATTAACCCAATTCAAAGCATCCCTCAAAACTCTTTCGCCACAAAACAAGATGGGTTATGAAGCCTTACGCAGTCAAATTCATTCCGTTTTTGGTGTTTATGGCGTTGTTTTGGGCAAAGAACTGAAACCAAAACGGCAGGCTGCAGCTGGTAATTATCAGTTGGAAGTAAAAGCAGGAACATTTTCAGAAACAAAAAAAATAACTATTCGAGAAGATCCCTTGTTAAATTAGTAAGCATTCAACCAATGCGATAAGGAATTCGTTATGGATTTATACAAGCGTCAAAACAATCAATGATTGATTTTAGAATAACAAACATGGGTTCCCTGCCTTCTTTGGTCAAAAGTTCGTCTTCCTCATCCAGGAGCATGTCCTCGACAAAGGCCAATAAATCTGTTTGTTTGTTGTCCTTAAAGAATACATCCAGCCGATCTCGAAAACGTTTGGCTGTAATGGATTCCAATAATTCCCAATTTTTTTCTTCGGCGAGGGACAGTTCGTCCGAATCAATTTCGTCCATATCCTCCACATCAATTTGGGTGCGAATAGCTTGCCAAAGAGTTAGAAGGATAAAAAGCAGATATTCCTTTTCATATTCCGTGAAAAGCTCAGTATTTTCAGTAAACAAAAAAGCAAAAACAGCAGGTTGGATTTCGCTGAGTTCAGTAACCAATGATTCATTGATTGTTTCGTCGTCCTGAATGGCTGACGCAGCGTCATCCAATTGTTGTTCTGTAATAAAAACCATTGATATTGTATTAGAATGAATAAAATATTTCCACCACAAAGTTATCTTTACTTTTCTTTACAAGAAACACAAAAATGAAAGGATCTTTAAGAATTGCAAAAATATTTAATATTCCTGTTGAAGTACATTGGAGTTTCTTATTTTTATTTGTCTATGTTATCTACCTTGCCTTCAAAGAAAACTGGGGCGTTTGGGGTGCAGTATCCGCTAGTTTATTTGTGCTCGTTTTATTCTTATGCGTTGTATTACACGAATTTGGCCATGCACTGATGGCCAGGAAGTTTGATGTACAAACGAGAGATATTACTTTATACCCCATTGGCGGCGTAGCCCGTTTGGAGCGTTTGCCCAGAAAACCTGTACAAGAATTTTGGGTGGCCATTGCCGGACCTTTGGTAAATGTAGCGATAGCTATAGTCCTTTTGCCTATATTATTGTTTTTAGGAATCGATACCATTTCAGACGTATTTTACAGTGTATACAACCAATCAGATTCTGATAACTTCTATTTTCCCAGTAACTTACCCGTTTACGCTTATGTAGCTTTAGGCTTAATTGGACTTAACCTGACCTTAGCCATATTCAATTTAATACCTGCTTTCCCAATGGATGGAGGCAGAGTATTAAGAGCTGTTTTATCCCATTTCCTGGGTCATTTGAAAGCAACGAGAATAGCCGCTATAGTTGGTCAACTCATAGCCATTTACTTCGTTTACAATGGCATAATGGGAGACGGGAGTGTTACCCAAATTTTTATTGGTGTTTTTGTTTTCCTTGCGGCCGGTTCAGAGGCAAAAGCGGCTAATATGGAGAATTCTTTACAAGAATTAAAAGTGAAGGATTGGATGAAAAAGGATTTCATTCATTTTGAGAGCACGCAGCTATTAAGTGAAATATTACCTTTAGTTCAAGAGGCAGGCGACCGGGAAATCCTTGTTTTTGATGTTTGGCAAAATCCTGTTGGCACCATATCAACGTTTGAAATCATTGAATTGTGCCTTAACGGTGGAGGGGAAAAAACAGTAAGCGACGCTATGTTCCCCATCGAAAATGTATTAACAGAAGAGCAAACTTTGCAGGACGCTCTACTTTTATTTCAACAATCGAATGCCAAAACGCTCCCTGTCATGCGACAGTATGAACTCATAGGCTTGCTAGAAATAAATCAAATATATAATATCCATCAGGTTTTGAATAAACCTGGTAAGCAAAAGAGTTCAATTTTCAATGGTATAAAAAAATGGAAAAATGGAAAAAATTGATATTTTAATGGACATCATTCGTACGCGAAGAAGTGTATTTCCCCCACTATATGCCTCGGACAAAGAAGTTCCAAGAAGTATAATTGAGAAGATCCTGGAGGCAGCGAACTGGGCGCCGAGTCACAAAAAAACAGAACCCTGGCGATTTTATGTTTTTACAGAGAAAAGCAGGGAAGATTTAGGAAAATTCATGGCAGATTATTATTTGGAAAATACGCCTGAAACTGAATTTTCTCAGGTTGTTTTCAATAAAATGATACAAAATCCGCTCAAAGCACCGGTTATTATCGCTATTGTCATGCATAGAGATTTATCTGCGAGCCTTCCTGAGTGGGAAGATATTGCTGCCACTGCCTGTGCTGTACAAAACATGGCGCTTGCTTGTACTGCCGAAGGTTTAGGTTCATTCTGGAGTACGCCAAGACCAGCGCTTAATGCTGATTCATTTTTAAAGTTGTCCGAAAATGAACGCTGTCTTGGTTTATTTTATGTTGGTTATGTGGAAAAAGAAGTAGCATCTGTTGAGAGAGGTGACCCGTCAGAAAAAATTATATGGATGTAAACGACATTGAAATGAATACAAAAACGTGCTTTTTTTGGACAACAGATAATTAAATCTTATTTTCGCACATTAAAAAAAATTCCTTGAGAGTAAAATAGCTCTTTAGCATTATTTTGAACAAGTTTTAAACCACTAATTTATGGGTCAAACAATTATTTATTCCATTCCATTTTTCGGCGTATTATCGCTTATATACATGTTTTGGAAATCTGCGTGGGTATCAAGACAAGAAGAAGGTACTCCTAAAATGGCGGCCATTGCCAAGGCTATATCAGAAGGAGCCATGGCTTTCTTGCGCGCTGAGTACAAAGTACTTGCCATTTTTGTGGTCTGTGTATCCATTTTATTAGCTGCTGCTGCTGATAGCACCACTTCATCGTGGATGATTGCCCTTTCTTTCATCGTTGGCTCTTTTTGTTCTGCATTGGCAGGCTATTTTGGCATGCGTGTAGCTACAAAAGCAAACGTACGTACAACCAATGCAGCCAGAACAAGTTTAGCCAAAGCGTTGGAAATAGCATTCACTGGTGGATCAGTAATGGGAATGGGTGTCGTTGGTCTGGGAATTCTTGGATTAGGTGGCATGTTTGCCATTTATCAGGGAATGGGCTGGGATATCAATAAAGTAATCACAGTTATTACCGGATTTTCTTTTGGTGCTTCCTCCATAGCTCTTTTCGCGCGTGTTGGTGGAGGTATTTACACCAAAGCAGCCGACGTAGGAGCCGATCTTGTTGGAAAAGTAGAAGCTGGCATTCCTGAGGATCATCCTTACAATCCTGCTACTATTGCAGACAATGTAGGAGACAACGTAGGTGATGTAGCAGGTATGGGAGCCGACCTTTTTGAATCGTATGTAGGTGCTATTGTTGGTACTATGGTACTTGGCGCTGTATTTATAAATCTTCCGGGATTTGAATCTACCAATGCATTTGATGGTTTAAACGCCGTTTTACTTCCATTGGTTCTTTCAGGAGCAGGTATCGTAGCATCAATTATTGGTTGCTTTTTTGTTAGGGTTAGCGAGGACGGAGACCCACAAAAAGCACTTAACATGGGAGGTATCGTTTCCAGTATTCTGATGTTAGTAGCAACCTATCTTACTGTCCAATATATGCTTCCTGCTGAATGGGTATATAACGGCATCACTTATAACAGTATGGGCGTATTTTATGCTGTTATCATTGGATTAGTTTCTGGCTTAGCCATTGGATATATTACTGAATATTATACAGGCACTGGAACTAAACCAGTAAAAGGTATTGTTGATCAATCTGTTACTGGTGCTGCAACAAATATTATCGCCGGTTTGGGTGTTGGTATGCGTTCAACTGCATTACCTATTATTGTTTTATCCATTGCTATTATAGGTGCACACTATTTTGCTGGTTTATACGGTATCGCTATTGCTGCCGTTGGTATGTTAGCCAACACAGGTATTCAGTTAGCCGTTGACGCTTATGGACCCATTTCTGATAATGCCGGTGGTATTGCGGAAATGAGTGGCTTAGATAAAGAAGTTCGTAAACGTACAGATAAACTGGATGCCGTTGGTAATACTACCGCAGCGATAGGTAAAGGTTTTGCTATTGGTTCAGCCGCTCTTACGGCTTTAGCTCTTTTTGCCGCTTTTATGTCAACTGCAGGAATTACTACAATTGATGTGGCTAACCCAGTCGTTATGGCTGGACTATTTTTAGGGGGAATGCTACCTTTCTTATTTTCTGCCCTTTCTATGAGTGCTGTGGGTAGAGCTGCAATGGATATGATTCAGGAGGTTCGTCGCCAGTTCAATAATATTCCCGAGCTTAAAGCGGCTCTTGCTGTTATGAAGAAAAATGAAGGTAAAGAAGATGATGAATGGAGTGCTGAAGATAGACAGGTGTATGACCAGGCGGAAGGCAAAGCTGAATATAGCAAATGTGTGGAAATATCTACCAAAGCCTCTATTCGTGAAATGGTTCTTCCCGGTTTGATCGCCATTCTGTCTCCTGTGCTTATTGGATTTGCAGGAGGTGCTGAAATGCTTGGTGGGCTTTTAGCGGGTGTTACCGTTACAGGTGTTCTCATGGCTATTTTCCAGTCAAATGCCGGCGGTGCATGGGATAATGCTAAAAAAATGTTCGAAGAAGGCGTAAATATTCAAGGTACCATGTACTACAAAGGTTCTGAACCTCATAAGGCAGCCGTAGTGGGTGATACCGTTGGTGATCCGTTTAAAGATACTTCCGGACCTTCTTTAAATATTTTATTAAAATTAATGTCAGTGGTAGCTTTGGTTATTGCTCCATTACTATAAATAATATTCATTTGGTATTATTAAGTTAATCCGATGTAAAAGCCCGCTGTATTTGCTTACAGCGGGCTTTTTTATTATATTTGCACGTATTAATACAAATACTATGCGCGATCTAAAATACTTCATTGCTTATTTAGCGCCCTTATCCGCTATTTGGGCCATCTATCAGGGAGGAATATGGAGTTTCTCTGCTTTTTATCTTGCATTCGTTCTTATACCCATTTTCGATCAGTTATTCCCGCTAACATCTTCCAATATTGACCTTTCTACTGAAGATAAACGGTCTAGCATTGTCTTTTTTGATTTATTGCTCTATGCCAATGTTCCTATTTTATACGGCATCCTTTATTATTACTTTTCCACCCTCCAATCTGAAAACTTAGCACTGTATGAAAAATTTGGCTTAACCCTAAGTACTGGAATAATAATAGGTACCATCGGTATCAATGTGGGACACGAACTAGGCCACCGAAATAAAGTCTTTGAACAGTTTTTAGCAAAAATATTACTGCTCCCCGCTCTTTATCAGCATTTTTTTATTGAACATAATCTGGGGCATCATAAAAATGTAGCCACCGAAAAAGATCCGGCAACGTCAAAATTGAATGAACCAATTTACTTTTTTTGGGTGCGTTCTGTTATCGGTGGGTACTTGAACGCCTGGAAATTAGCCAATGAACATCGGCGAAAATTGTCTATTCCATTTTTTTCAATACATAACCAAATGCTCGTTTTTTCCCTTTGCTCTATGGCTTATTTGACTTTTATAGGGGCTTGGTTCGGAATAGAAGTCCTTCTTTGGTCCATTGGAGCAGGTGTCATTGGCTTTTTGCTTCTTGAATCAGTAAATTATATAGAACATTATGGTTTGAAAAGGAAGGACGTTGGTAATGGAAAATTTGAACCTGTTTTGCCTAGCCATTCATGGAATTCAAATCATGAAATTGGAAGGATTTTCCTCTATGAATTAACAAGGCATGCAGATCATCATTATAAATCTACCAGAAAATATCAGGTGTTAAGACATTTTGATGAAAGTCCGCAGCTACCCTTTGGTTATCCCGCTTCCATTCTTCTTTCTTTAATTCCCCCTGTTTGGTTTAAAATGATGAATCCTCTTGTTAAGCATTTTAATAGTTAATATGTGTTAGATTTAAAGATTAACCATCTGCAACATATTGGCCTTCCCATCACAGAAATACATCGGTCTCAACGGTTTTACGAGTCCCTTGGATTTACTTGTGTAATGAAAAACACATTTATTCATGAAGAGGAAGAAGGTCAGGTGATTATGATGAAGTACAAGGATATTATTCTGGAATTATATCAAATGCCTGTTCCTGATTTGGATAGAAAAGATGGGATAATAGACCACATCGCATTCGATGTATCTAATATCGACGAAACTTATCTATTGTTAAAAGAAGCTGGATTCTCTCCCATTGAAACGAAACCCGTATATCTTCCATTTTGGGAAAAGGGTTGTAAATATTTCTATATATTAGGACCTGATGGTGAAAGGCTGGAATTTTGCGAAATACTGAAATAAACAAATACTAACTCAGTATAAATACCCTGACAAATAGTACCACGCCAAATATAATTAAAGCAATACCAGCTATTTTACTTACTATTTTTAAATGAGAAGGCTTGAGGACTTTCCTTATTTTTTTGGCAAGAAAAATCTTAAACAAGTCCACAGGCACATAAATACTCATAATTCCTGAAAAATACCAGAAGGCCTCATTGCTACCAAAGTTTTTATCTACCAAAGCCGTACTCATTAATCCTAACCAAAATAAAATGGTAAATGGATTAAATACATTAATCAACACTCCCTTCAGGAAAAATCCGAACAATGATCTGGGGCTATGCTCTTTGATGAAAGGTTGAGGTACATTTATAGCCTGATTACCTTTTTGAATCATAGCTGCCAGTCCAAATACAATTAATATAAGGGTTCCAATACCTCCAACGGTATAGTAAAAATAAGAGGCATTGGCTATTTCTGAAATGAAGGACATCCCTTTATACATGCCCATAAACAGAAAAATATCACTAATCCAGATGCCTGAACCAAAAAATACACCCACTTTGGTACCGTATTCCACTCCAATATGAATGAGAGAGAAAAAAATGGGCCCAATTAAGAATATAAGCAAAAATCCAACCTTTATTCCTTCAATAAAATAATTCATCCTTCTTCCATTTCACCTAGTAAAGTTAAGATATTATAATAGAAACCAATATCACCTGGAAAAGAAACACAAATTTTACTTTAAAACAACCCATAAAATGCGCTTCAATAGCTTAATCAAAGAATACTATTTCCGACGACTGATATCAGGGCAACGAAGATTTCCAAAAAAGTAAAGAAAACCTACCTCTAAAAAGGCAAAGGCATCTTTGTTGTCCGCATTTCCACGCATAAATCCTGTTTTATTTAAAGATGTGGAACTAGCAGCGCTGCTCAAAGATCTGTCAGACATGGCAACAGCGAGAGATCCAACATTTCCCCTTTCCAGGAATAAACTTCTTCTATCGGGATAAACAGTGCTTACGTCATCTAAATAATCTGTGAAAGTAGTTCTTCCACTTAGCTCAAGCTGTATACTCCAGCGCTCCGATAAATCATATTTCATACCAACGCCAAATAAAAAAGCGGCTGAAAGCGTATAATACTCTTTTCCTTTAAATTGCCCCTCAGTTCCTAATGGTCTGAGATTTACCCATTTATTCAGATAATTAGTTTGAGGATTAAACTGAAAAACACTGGCCCCCAAAAGAAAATAGGGGGAAAAATATTCGTCCTTACTCCCATGAGTAAAAGGTAAAAAATTAAATTCCATTTGGGAGGAAACCTCTGTTATTGGAGAGCGAAAAGAAAGATTTCTTTCTATTTCAAAAGGATTATTTGAACTATCGTCAGAAGCTGAAACGACGGCATAGTTAGCGGCAAATTTTAAGGCTATCCGGTTATTAAAATTATACCTTGCCATTAAACCGAAAGCCTCTCCAGGTTTTTCAAAATTATATTTGGTATTCAAATCTCCGAAATAATGAGCAGCACCGACCCATAGACCTGCCTCCCAACCCACTTGGGACCAAGTATTTACTTTAGAAAATACAATAATACAACATGCAAAAATAAACCTAATAAACCTTTTCTTTAAAACAAGCATAGTATGTAAGTGTATGCTTTTAGTGCATTCATTATTCAAAAACGACGGGAACTCTTCTATGGTATATAAAAAAAACTTAATTTTTCTTTACATCATCATTAAAATCATCGAACAAACCGTCATCATCAAAATCTACATCGTCATCGTCATCATCATTATCATCATCATCCAGCCAATCTTCTTCGACGATATCCTCTAAGATTTCGTTCACTTCTTCAAGATCAAAAAAGGTAGGATCAAAATCGCCCATGGTTTCACTCATTTCCCTTTCCTCTTCATTTTTTGGATTCAGCAGGGCCTCTTTTAACTCCATATAAGCTGCCGGGCCACCGCAATCTTCAAAAGGGCAGGCATTTTCCCCGGCAAACGCCACAGGCAATAGTTCCTCTTCAAGGGTTACTATTGTCAGCAATGTAAGGGTATGCATCCAACCATCTCCCAAATCATATTCATATTCAAAAGAATCATTTTCCTTTAAGGCAAGTTCATGCAGCAACGTATCATCTGCATCCAACATTTTGGAACTGACTACGTCATCCTCATCAATTAATCCATACCAGATACCCTCTTTTTTAAATTGAAAAAGATGGTCATTTTCCCAGCCCATAACCACTTGAATTACTTGATGCAGATCAAATAAACTATGCAATTCACTCACTTGAAAAGTTCTCCAAACCTCGGGAGTCACCTCATTCAAAGAAACTCGAAATTGATAATATTTTTCCATAACAATAATTTATTTACTTTGGTAATTTACTTCTTCCCAGGGTTCTATCCAAAAAGAATTTAAACCGTCGCCCAAAATTAATCTAAAAACTTCAAGATTTAAAAGTTCCAACAAAGCAAGGAAAGTAACAATTGCCTGATATCTGTCAACACAATGTTGAAAAACATCGGTAAAATCAGCTTTTCCCTTCTTTTTTACAACTGAAACAAGAATATTCTGTTGATCTTCAACGGTATAATTAATACGAACAATTTCATGAACGGCGGCAGGTTTTTTGACATCTAACCGACGCATCACCGATTCAAAGGTTCTCAAAAGTTTGAACAAGGAGATCGTTTCTAAGGAAGCATCTGCCAATGCCTGATTAGCAAGTGTTTTTATTTCAGATTCGAGATTCCCCCTTTCAAATTTCTTTTCTCTTTCTTCTTCCCAATCGCGAAAAGTATCTAAGACTTCTTTAAATTTTTTGTACTCCAGCAGCCTGCTAACTAATTCTTCTCTGGGGTCTATTTCGTTTCCAGCCTCATCAACGGGTTTTCTTGGGAGCAACAATCTGGCTTTAATGCGGCAAAGGGTAGCGGCAACAACGACGAATTCACTGGCTAAATCAATATTCAACCTTTCCATTTGATGTATGTAGATTAAAAAATCCTCTGTAACTTTTGATATCGGAATATCATTAATATCCAATTCATCTCTTTCAATGAAGAAGAGCAACAGATCGAAAGGCCCTTCAAATTGGGGGAGATGAATTGTATAAGTTTCTGCCGTTGCGTACATAATGAAGGATTTACCCAAATAGCTTTTAAAAACTTAAATATAGTTAGATTTACAGATTAAAATTAGTATTAGTTTGTTATGTCTAAAGGAATCATCTATTTAATGCCATCTCCCCTGGGAGAAGGGGGGGAACATGCCATTGCTCCTTATCTTTTACAACGAATAGAAAATTGCTCTTACATCATTTCTGAGAGAGGAAAAACCACCCGTGCACATTTAAAAATATTACTTCCCAACCTGGCTTTGGAGAAAATAACTTTTCTGGAACTTCCCAAGCACCAACCCGCTCAATCGATAGAAGTTTTATTGGCACCAGCCTTAAAGGGAAACGATATTTGTTTATTTTCTGAAGCTGGCTGTCCGGGCATTGCCGATCCCGGCGCAGAAGTGGTCAAACTTGCCCATCATTTG
>CAMDWC010000088.1 GCA_945878825.1 Haliscomenobacter hydrossis DSM 1100 | reverse complement strand
TAATCATCTACAAATAAACATTGCGCTAAAAACGAAGACGTCCTCTGTAATCCTGGAAATCCTGTAAATCCTGATTCAAAATCAAGTGTTAAGGGTAAATTTCAAATATAAACCTGTCGGGGAGAAGACGCGAAGCATCGCGTCTCTACTATAATTTTGTTTGAAAATCTATTGTCTATAGGGTATAATCTTAAAAAATCATCCATTTTTTATCCTTTGCCTTCAGGAGGGGCTATCTTTTTAGACAGCCCCTTTCAATTTTAATGTTGAGTGAATATTATTCGTTTCCTGTTCGGGGAGCCGATTCAGTTCCCATGCTATTTATAGCTTTAGGGAAGAAAATGGCGTTGGCGAATAACTTATTTGTCCCAAACCAATGCTCTCGGAAATTAGGATTATCAGCCATCATAATTATTTTTCCAGCACCGGCACTGCCTACAATAATACCCGCTGTACCTCCCATTTTACCATTGTATTTTTTTGGTAAATAGCCACTTAACAATGGATTTTGTGAATAGACTAATGGCGTTGCATAAAGATTTTTTGAAGGCTCAAGTAATAAATCACCATCTCTGAAAACGGGTATTTTACTTTGTCTGTAGCCAAATCCAAGTGGATGTGAAATATCTAAATCGGCTTCAAAAATAGTACCTGGAATTTCAAGGGAAAACAAATCATCTGTCATAGCGCCATAGGGTCTGCGCTTTTTTTCTCCGTCGGGAACTTCACGGTAAGTAACAGAAACTAAGTTTTGGCTTTTCAACCAGTTAATTGCGTTTTGAATACCAACTACGGTACCTCCACCCTGGACAAATTCTTTTATTTGTGCAGCACCTGCGGTACCTAGCGCCTGGTAAGAACCACCACCTAATACAATGACATTATACCTGGACAAATCAGACCTTGACAGCCTGTTTACCTCTAATTTATTAACTACCATGCCATATCTTTGATCCAGAAGATGCCAAACCTCACCAACGGTAGAAGATGTAGTTCCCTCCCCAACGATAATAGCTACTTTCGGTATTTCAAGGGTTGTCAAACCATTACTCCCCAAATCATTTCCCTTAATGGTAAAACCAGTACTTACTGCTTCGATAACAACCTTACTGCTATTTGATGCTTCAGCTATGATAGCATGTATTTTTTCCGGCGACGATACCTGGTTTTGAACAGGAATCATAATAGTTCCCGGCTGATATTTTTTATCTCCCAGGGTCATACCCTCTCTAAATACTTTTGTTCTGATTCCCGCTTTCTGAATATGATACAAAGCTTTAGGCGCATAATAATTATCCCATTCCATTAAATAGGCATACTGAGACAATGATACAGCTGGCAGAGGATTCATATCTGGAGTTAATCCGACGATTTCCTTACCAAATAAGGCGTTATCAAATCCAGCTTTCGGCAAATACTGGTAAGCTAGATTAAATGCATGAGGTAAAGTCCATGTAGAGATATCGTAAAAAATACTATCCTCAAATTGGTTTAATACCTGAAAAGCACCTAATATCAGCTTATATTGATCCTGTTCCATTGGAATAATGAAAGAGGAAGAAGGCTCGAACGATTTACCTTCAACCGCCACTGGTTTAGCCAAATGATGAACTTTAATTTGCTGTCTTCTCAATATTTCGATGAAATGATTTACTCTAGCCGGATCAAATTTATCACCAAAAACAATAGCCTTTCTCGTATCTGCTGCGGCCTCCTTCTTTGCATTTTGGAAAAATTCTCTTTGATGCTCTAACAACTCAACACGCAAAGCAGATGCAGCTTCCAAGGAAGAAAGCGCAGTAACAACTTGATTTCTGATAGTAAATGGAAAAGCAAGAGGTCCATTTTCCGATTGTTGCAAATGCCCTCTCGAGCTGGCCTGTTCAAAAAGAATGCCGATACATCCGTTGGCATCTGGAAAAGTAGAACCTTTACCGTAGTAAAAATCGTCATACCCTTCTTCAGAATAATACAGAGAACCAATTTTATCTAAGGCCTTCACGTGGTACTGACCAATTTTAGCGGTAAGTTGTTGATTTTTCTTTGGCGTATTGGGATTTACTCTAGTTGGCACACCAGGCATAAAGAAAAAAGTCGCATTGGTACCCATTTCATGATGATCTGTTAAGACATTGGGTTTCCAGTGATGAAAAATAGAAATTCTACCCCTACTTTCGGGATGAGCCATCGACAACCAATCTCTATTCAAGTCGAACCAATAATGATTAGAACGACCACCAGGCCAGGTTTCATTATATTCTCTGTCTTGATTATCGCCCGTTAAATTTTCATTTTTATGCATATTTGCCCAGGTAGAAAAGCGTTGAGCGCCATCTGGATTTAAACTAGGGTCAAAAATGAGAATACATTTTTCCAAAAATTTGTCAATTGACTGACTTTTGCCAGCAAGCATATAATAGGCTACCAAAGGACCGGCATTGAATCCACTGGCTTCATTACCATGGATGGAATTTCCCAGATAAAAAACGAGCGGTACCTCTTCTAGATTCAACTTTGCAGATTGCTCCGGATTCGTATTAGCCACGTGTTTTAAACGAAGAGCTTCCAGATTTTTGTGATTCTCCTCCGAGGTAATAACCAAATGAATCAAAGGTCTTCCCTCGTACGTTCTGCCATGTTCCACCCATTTCGCTTTAGAAGAAAGCGAAGAAATGTGTTTTAAATAGGACAAAAGCTGGTCATGAGAAAGATGCCAGTCGCCCACTTGAAATCCAAAAAATGCTTCAGGTGTGGGGATATTTGCTTGGTATTCTATTTCAGGCAAATAATACGATAAAGGTACTTTTTGGCCTGTTAACCCACCTAAAAAAGTAAGGGACAATAGAAATGAGATAAATAGTTGCTTCATAATAATAAAATAAGGTTTGTGAAAATTAAAAGTAATAAAAATGTGTCAGAATGTAAAAAGCCTTTCTTTTTTAGATAATTTTTACCATATTTATGAAAGCGGATAAAAACAAGTAATTAACAATGTTAAGCAAAGAATACCCTAATAAACCAACTATTGCCATCATTGGGGCTGGTTGTTCAGGACTTACGACCTTAAAAAACATGGTTCAAGCCGATGTTGGCGAAGTCATCTGTTTTGAACAAAATGATCAAATTGGAGGTAACTGGCTTTTTTCTGAAAAAGAATCTCATTCCAGTGTATGTGAAACCACCCACATAATCAGTTCGAAAACGATGTCCTCCTTTGAGGATTTCCCCATGCCTGAAAATTATCCGGATTATCCATCACACCAACAAGTATGGCGTTATTTTCATGATTATTCTACCCATTTTAATTTATTCGCTCACATTCAATTTAATACGAAGGTCATAGAGGCAAAAATCCAGGAGGATGAACGATGGGAACTCACTTTGAGTACTGGCGAGATTAAAACGTTTAATTACCTGCTTATTGCCAATGGTCATCACTCAAAACCGAGAATTCCAGAGGAATTTACCTCTTTTAAAGGTGAATTAATACATTCCCACCTTTATAAGACAAATAAACCGTTTTCGGAAAAAAAAGTCTTAGTCGTTGGAGCGGGAAATTCAGGATGTGACTGTGCGGTTGAAATAAGCCGGGTGGCTGAATACACCGCCATTTCTGTTAGAAATCCTCAATATATCATTCCCAAATTTTTTCTTGGAAAACCTACAGATACTTTTAATAAGGGCATGGCCTGGCTTCCCACCTTTATATCCAATCCTCTCCGGCGATTAGCTGTTTTTATTCAGGTCGGGCGATACAAAGATTACGGGCTACCCGAGCCAGATTTTGCAGTAACTAAGGTTCATCCTACCCTAAATTCTGAACTTTTATATAAAATAAGACACGGAAAGGTTACCCCAAGGACTGGCATCAAAAAAATAGAAGACAAAGAAGTTTATTTTGAGGATGGTAAACATGAAAATTTTGATATTATCATAGCCGCTACAGGTTATAAGATTAGTTTTCCCTTTTTTAATAAACAGTTCATTCAATGGGAAGAGGGTGATAGCGTGCCACTGTATTTGAGAATGTTTCACCCTGATTATAAAAACCTGATTTTCATAGGTTTATTTCAACCACAAGGCGCTGTTTGGCCCTTAAGTGATTATCAGGCTAAATTAGCAGCGAAGTATATAATGAAAAAATGGAAGCCAGAGGGTGATGTAAAATCATTAGCAGAAAAAGATGCAAATGACATTTCAAAAGAATTCCTTTCAGCAAAAAGACATACTATAGAAGTGCATTATCAGTCTTTTATGAATAAATTAAAAAAAGAATTAAGAAAAAATAAATTTGAAACGGCATGATTTTCAGAAATGATTTGTTTAAAAATAAATCTGTTTTAGTGACAGGTGGCGGAACGGGAATTGGTAAAGAAATTGCCGCTCAGTTTCTAAAAGCAGGGGCAACCGTATTTATTTGTGGTCGAAAAGAGGCCAAATTGAAGGAGGCAATAGAGGAACTAAGCCTTCTGGGCACTTGTTTTGAGAAAACGACAGATATTAGGGAAACAGCACAAATATTAGATTTAGCCAATTTCATTAAAGAAAAAACCGGTCGATTAGATATTTTAATAAACAACGCGGGGGGCCAATTCCTCTCGCCTGCAGAAGATATTACTGAAAAAGGCTGGCTCGCTGTCATTAATAATAATTTAAATGGCACCTGGTTTATGACCCAGACCATGGCAAATCAATTTTTCATCCCTCAAAAAGAAGGAAAAATTGTCACTATTATCGTAAACATTTACAGAGGATTTCCAGGAATGGTTCATACCGGTGCTGCGAGAGCTGGTGTGGATAATCTAACTAAATCGCTGGCCGTAGAATGGAGTAAATACAATATTCAAATAAACGCAATTGCCCCAGGGATCATTTTATCATCCGGATTGGACAACTATCCACCAGAAATGTTACATGGCCAGGCAGAAAACATTCCCGCCAAGAGATTGGGGCGAGTGGACGAAGTGGCCTCCCTGACGCTTTTTTTAAGTACACAAGCCGCTGATTATCTCACTGGTGATACTATTTACCTGGACGGAGGACAACACCTACACGGTAGTCCTTATTTGCTTTAATCTCATTTCAAACCCTAAAATCCCCAGTTTCTTATAAATTAGATGGAAAATACAACCCTTGAAACAAACAGATTATCCTTGCTGGAGTATTTTTATGAATGGGAAGAGTTACAACCTAATCGTATATTTCTTCGTCAACCCGAAGGTAAAAAATGGAAGGATATAAGTTGGAAAGAAACCGGATCTCAGGCAAGAAGAATGGCTGCTGCGCTTCTTGATATGGGCCTGGTACCTGGTGATAACGTAGGCATTCTTTCAAAAAATTGTTACCACTGGATTATCACCGATCTCGCGTTGATGATGTCTGGTCTGATCTCTGTCCCTTTTTATCCGAATCAAACGGCTGATCAATTAGCAGAAGTTATTGAAGCTGGTAAAATAAAACTCCTTTTTGTAGGAAAATTAGACGATTGGGAAAACCAGCAAAAGGGGGTACCCGCAGATCTTCCGATGATTTCATTTCCCCATTATGCTGGTAATAGTTTACTTTCCAATGGATTTCAATGGGATGTTTTGATAAATAGATATCAGCCCCTGATGGGTAATCCGGTACCCGAATTAAAGGATATTTGGACCATTCTTTTTACATCGGGAACTACAGGTAAACCCAAAGGGGTTATGATCGATTTCGATGGACCCGCTTCTCTTATGCAATTAGAAAAAGAAACCAATTTTTTAGGTCTCGCTCACACAAAATATCATCGTTTTTTCTCCTACTTACCATTAAATCATATTGCAGAGAGACTTATTGTCGCTGCAGCTGCGATACACACCGGCGGAAGTATTTCCTTTGGGGAATCCCTGCAAACTTTTATTTATAATCTGAAACAGACACAGCCAACTGTTTTTATGGCTGTTCCAAGAATTTGGACAAAATTTAGAATGGGTATCGTATCTAAGATTCCTGAACCATTGCTATTTAACCTGGTGAAAATTCCTTTTCTGGGTGATTTTTTAAAATATTTGCTCAAGAAAAACTTAGGTCTTTCCAATGCTAAAATCCGGCTAACTGGCGCTGCTCCCGCTTCAGATAGTTTAAAAGTTTTTTTTGACAAATTAGGCATTCCTATTCAGGAGGTTTATGCGATGACTGAGAACTGCGGAGGCTGTACGCTCATGCCACAAAATATTCAAAAAAATGGCACAGTGGGTAAGGCGGTACCTGGCGTTAAGTTAAAAATAGACCCGGAAAACAGCGAAATATTAATGCAAGCTCCCTGGCTAATGAGGGGCTATTTCGAGGACGATTCTTTAACCAACGCAGTCATTGAGAATAACTGGTTACATACCGGTGACATGGGAAAAATAGATGATGAGGGTTATCTATACATTACTGGACGAATATCAGAAACGTTTAAATCGGCAAAAGGTAAATTTATTTCGCCCGCTACCCTTGAATTTCATTTTGCTGTTAATGATTTGATTGAACAAGTTTGTGTCGTCGGTATTGGGCTTCCTCAACCATTAGCGCTTATAAATTTATCTGAATCTGCTCAAACTTTACCCAAAGAAAATATAAACAAGCGTTTGGAAAGTACGCTCAATGCAGTTAACCAGAAAGCCTCAAATTTTGAAAAAATATCCTCCGTCGTGATTCTTTCAGAACCCTGGGATGTTTCAAACGGCGTATTAACCCCAACCCTAAAAATAAAAAGACATTGTTTAAATCAGCTATTTAACCATAAATTTGATGCTTGGAGCCAATCTCCCCTTACTATCATTTGGGAATGATTTAAAATAACATATATTTATAAAAAAATGTAAAAACATGACTATTTCAACAAATACCACCGACGATCTTCAGTTAGTTTTCCATAATTTAAAATCGAAGGCTCGCATTACTTCCCGCTCATCTGTTCAGGAAAGAATCGACAAATTAAAAAAACTGGAAGCCTATTTAAGAAACCCGGCAAACATTACATCGTTGGAAACCGCTTTATATGCCGATTTCAAGAAACATCCAGTGGAAGTTATGAGTAGCGAGATAAGTGCTATTATTCAGCAAATAACTCATGTTAAAAAAAATCTCTCGCGTTGGATGGCCGACAAAGTGGTGGATACACCTATCACCCTCGTTGGAACTTCTTCATGGGTTAAATACGAATCGAAAGGGGTTTGCCTAATTCTTTCTCCATGGAATTACCCCTTTAACCTGTCCATTCTTCCCTTAATCTATGCCATAGCTGCTGGAAATACGGTTCTTTTAAAACCATCAGAACTCGCTGCGCACACGGCTCATTTTATTAATACTATGCTATCAGAACTTTATCCACAAGATGAAGTTACTGTCTTGGAAGGAGATGCCTCCCTGGCAAGCCGACTATTATCTTTACCGTTTAATCATATTTATTTCACAGGAAGTCCTCAAATTGGAAAAGTGGTGATGACCGCAGCTGCCCAGCACCTTTCTTCCGTTACCCTGGAACTGGGTGGAAAGTCACCTGCCATCATTGAAAAATCAGCACCAATCTCTGAGGCTGCAGAAAAATGTGTGTGGGCAAAACACTTTAATAATGGCCAGACATGCATCGCTCCCGATTATTTATTAGTTCAGGAAAGCGTCGCCGAAGAATTTACTAAAGCATATCAAAAAAGTATAACCGCATTTTATAATCCTGAAAATAAAGGAATTAAAAACTCTCCTGATTATTGCAGAATAATAAATAACAGGCATTTTAATAGAATAAAAGCGTTATTTGATGATGCAATCTCTAAAGGGGCCAAAGTGCTGGCCGGAGGAGAATTTGATGAAACAGACCGATTTATTTCCCCTACCCTCCTTGGAAATGTTTCTCATGATATGAAAATCATGGAGGAAGAAATTTTCGGCCCGGTTATGCCTATGATGACATATAAAGATATAGATGAGGTGGTAGAGATTATTTACGAAAAACCTAAACCACTTTCTCTTTATGTTGCCTCAAAAAACAACGCATTCATCAACGAGATAATTAGTAAAACTTCCTCAGGTGGAACGGTGATAAATGATTATTTACTTGGATATCTTAATCCGGAACTTCCTTTCGGTGGCGTTAATAACAGTGGGATTGGCAAAGCGATG
Source organism: Haliscomenobacter hydrossis DSM 1100 (assembly GCA_945878825.1). Taxonomy (GTDB): domain Bacteria; phylum Bacteroidota; class Bacteroidia; order Chitinophagales; family Saprospiraceae; genus BJGN01. The sequence goes on along the minus strand of CAMDWC010000088.1, from coordinate 3,434 downwards.
GGATTTCATTCTTTTGTTGATTTCTCCAATGAGCGGGGTATTGTTAAAAGAAATTTTGGAACACTATCCTTCATTTATCCTCCTTACAATGGGTTTAAACAAAAACTAGTTTCTTTTCTTGCCTTCAAATTGTCTTGATTTTACATGAAAAAAATGCTAATTACGGGCGGTTCCCAAGGCATTGGATTGGAACTTGCCAAAGCATTTGCACGAGAAGGGAACGCTTTGTTTTTAGTGGCTAAGGAAGACGGATTACTTCCTTTGGCCATAGAAAATCTCAAAAAAGATTTTCCAAATCTGCAAGTTACCGGGCTTGAAATTGACCTAACGCTTCCGGAAAGTGCCCTATCTGTATATCAATCGGCCTTAAAAGCCGATTTTGTTCCTGATATTCTGGTAAATAACGCTGGATTTGGCATTTATGGGTATGTTTGGGAAACAGATCAAGAGAGCGAATTTAAAATGCTTCAGTTAAACATGTTGAATGTTTACCAGTTAACCCGTTTTTTTTTAAAAGAAATGATTCAGCGAAATAGTGGCTGGATTATAAATATTTCCTCCATTTCAGCCTTCCAGCCAAATCCTCGTTTAGGTACTTATGGAGCCACAAAAAGTTTTGTTCTGCAGTTTACCAGATCTATTGATTTTGAACTAAGAGAAGCAGGGTTTGCTGTTCGTACTATGGCCGTTTGTCCAACGCCCGTTGTAAACACAGGATTTATGGAACGGGCGGGAATGGAAAAATCCAGAACCTTCAAAAACTGGATGGTGGTAACGCCTGACACTGTAGTTAGAGATATTCTTAAGGGTATGAAAAATGGCAAAAATCTAGTTGTTCCAGGTAAAGGCCTATCTTTTTTACTATCAATTATGAAAAGATTACCCGAAGCTGTCGTTATTTGGATGTCTGCATATTACCTTCGCGAAAATAGAAAATGAGCCAATGAAAATTGTTAAAATATTACTTTACACCACCATTGTTTTAGAAGGAGGAATAGCCATATTATGCTGGTTTTTCCCTTCATACCTGAAATTTATTTCCGCCTTACAGCCTTTACACGGCGAAAATACGCCGAAAATGTTATTGGCTATGTATGGTTCTGCAGCCTTACTCCCCGTAGCCATTTCCATTTGGGCCTTGCGAGAAATTCCAGGAAGCGCCCAACGAAATGGACTGATTATTTTACTCATCCTTTTTCATACCATGCTTAGTCTAAGTCAGTTTATTTATAATCCCGACACTCGGGCTGGCGCGTTACATCTTCTCATTGCTGCCGGATTAAGTTCAGGTTGGAAAAAAGAAAAAGACTTAATATAAATGAGTTTATTCCTTACCCTATTTACTGTCATAACGCTGCTCTTTTTGAGCATGCTTTTCCTATCCTTTTACTTTCGTGTCAAGGTTTTAAATAACTATCAAATCCTGGTTCGTCATAGGGTAGAATTCAATGCGATGGATGTTTTTCACCCCGAAAAACTGGAAAGGGAAGTCATACCGCGATATCCAAATCAGGCTCAAGCTATTAGAGATTTCTCAAAGTACATACGATTAGCCATAAAAATGGCCTCCGTTTTAATGGTGCTTATCACCCTTTTGGGGGCTGTTTTAATGTATTTTAGAGAATAAACGCGGCTATGATTACAGTTGGAGTCATTGGTGCCGGTCATTTAGGGAAGTTAATATTAAAACAACTGAATGAATTACCTGAATGGTTCACCGTCGCAGGATATTACGACAATGACCCACAAATAGGCGACTCATCGTCTGATTTATCCCAATGGACCTCTTTTAACAATGCAGTTTCCTTAATTGAAGCTTCTGATGCCATTATTTTGTCTGTCCCAACCTCTTTTCATTATTTTTATGCAAAACAGGTTTTATCCCATGATAAACATTTGTTCATTGAAAAACCCATAACGGATACGCTGGAGGAAGCTATTTCCTTAAAAAACTGGTTCAATGATAAACAAACTTACCCCATAGTTCAGGTTGGACATATTGAACGTTTCAATCCTGCCTGGTTAAGTATTAAAGATCTTGGATTACATCCGATGTTTATCGAAGTGCATAGACTGGCCCCTTTCAATGCCCGTGGTACTGATGTTTCTGTTATTTTAGATTTGATGATACATGATTTAGACCTTATTTTGCAACTTATCCCCTTCGAAATTACTGATATCAGAGCAAATGGGGTAGCTATTTTAAGTCCTACCCCCGACATTGCCAATGCAAGAATTGAATTTGCAAATGGTGCAGTCGCCAATGTAACCTCCTCTCGGATTTCGATGAAAAAAATGAGGAAAATGCGTTTGTTTCAATCTGATGCTTATATAAGTCTGGATTTTTTAGAGAAAAAAAGGCAGATTTTCTCCCTTACATCATTAAATACTGAAACAGAAATGCCTGTTTTATTGCATCATAATGCCCTGAAGGAAGAATTGCGTTCCTTTGCAGAAGCAATAAAATATAAGAAAGAGCCCATTGTTACCGTAAATGATGGAGTAAAAGCTTTGCAACTTGCTCAACAGATTATCGATAACCTAAAATCCAGGCCTTCTTAAATTTATAGTTTTTAAAAATACTTAAATAAAGGATATTCAACGGGCGAAAAAGGCACATTGGAACCTTTCAATATATGGTCGAAAAAATTCCATGAAAGCAGCCCATCATCAGATTGAGGTTCAAGCATATAAAATATAAGATTAGCTAACGGCTGTGCGAGATCTACGATAAAATCGCCTTTTTTTGCTACCATTTCCCTGGCATTAAATGCACCTTCTACGGAAACCATATTATGTCCTTCAAATTTCCTTGGAGATTTATTCCATTTTTCAATAAAAAAAGATTCTCCTGAAAAACGGGTCTTTTTTTCGAGTTTTATAACATTTACCCCATGTTGCTGAAGCAGCTGAACTATGGTATCCATTATTGCAGGAATAACATAGCCTCTTGGTAAAGTAGCACTTACCGTATCTTTGAATACAGCATAATAGGTAATATTATCGTAATAGGTGATTTTACCAGATTTTAGCCAAGAGATTGAACCATCCTCTTTTAAATACTTTTCGTAATCATAAGTTCTAAAATGATTTAACGGTTTATCTGTGGGAACCATTTTAAAACGGACTCCTTTTTTAATTATTCCAGCTTGATTTCTGACTTTTTCTATGGCTGCAAGTTCAGCCTCCTTATTTATTTTTAAAATTTCAGATGCATTATTATTACAATGATTTAATATTTCATATACAAAATGATAAGTACTATTAATACGTTGATAAAATCGTTCATGTGCAAAAGACTCACTTAAAATAGACATTCTGTTTCTGAGTCCAATATGATTTACAATATATCTAGGATGGTGATTATAGGTATAAAAATTCTTTAAAGGCCATCCCTCCCTTAGACTAAAATCACCAAAGGGACCAAGTTGAAG
>CAMDWC010000087.1 GCA_945878825.1 Haliscomenobacter hydrossis DSM 1100 | reverse complement strand
ATGAATGAAGAACTTTGGGACGAGGAATATGGTATCTATCGAGGGTATGATTTAATCACTAAAGAACTTCCGCTATCGGGTTCCATAGGTGGCTTGCTACCTCTACTGGCTGGAATACCTGTTCAGGAGCAAGCAGAAGCCATGTTGGGTGCTTTGCGTTTAAATTTTGAGAAACCTGACTTTTATAAACTTGCCTCAAATTCACTATATGCCGATGTTACTCAAGTAGAAAAGCCTGGCCGGGGAGCTATGTCTTTATTTATGAACTGGCTGATTTTTCAAGGATTATCCCGATTTGATTTAATTGATTTTGCAGAGCAAATAAAAAAAGATACCCTGGAACTGGTTTCAGAATATGGTTATTATATGCATTACTTACCTCAAAAGGACCTCCTTAAAAATTGTGGTATTGGAAAGGGGAATAACCCCTTTGCCGTCTCTATTCTGCTACATTTTATGCATACGGATGCTACATTTTACCAGGAAACCAGTGAAGACCCTATGTAAAGAAAATATTAAAGTAATATTTTTTCCTTATCAAGTGAACTCTGTGTAAAGTGCCTGATTATTTCAGGCAAATTTTGAAATCGATAACCTGGCTTACCTATTTTAGAAGCTAAATCAATATTTCTTTTTTTAAATAAAGTCATAAGTTTTTGCCTGTAGGTAGCCCTTGTTAGTCTTATTGGATTTCCCAGACTGGATACATCCAAGAAATATTCTATGACAGGATAAGAAAAAGGCTTCGCCATGCCTTTATCGTATATCCATTGTACCCTATCTACCGGCATCTGATAAAGAGAAACACCTTTTTCCCGAAATAAAAGTTGAAGATATAACCAGTGTTTACCATCGTACTTACTTTCATAAAAAAATGAATTTGTTTCTGTTTTTAAAAAAAAACCACGTATCATCCTTGGGTGATAACTATATATTGATCCAAAATCATTCATAAAAATGACTGTATGATTTCCATTCATTTCCATAATGTCACCAATTTGTCCTGTAAGTTGATAGCCATTGAGCGTTAATACAAACCCAGGAAATAAACCATCCAATGGTATATTTCCCGCGAACAATACTTTATGACTGTTCTGAAAAAAACTCAACAAGGTCCATATAATTAAAAATCGAGCCACAAGTCAGAAATTTGGTCCTTTAATATATTAAAAACAAACAGGGAAATTAAAATAGTAAAGCTATTAACAATATTTTAGTAAAATGGATATTTTAAAATGAATAAATCGACCTATATTCGAAAAAAATTTGAATGATTCCAAATCCAACCCGATTAAATGTTTGGTCCAGTCCAAGGAATGTGAGTACCGCATTTATGTATTCATTTGGAGAAAGGCCTGATGTTCAAGCATTTGACGAGCCTTTATATGCCCATTATTTATTGCGCACACCCACGGAGGCTGTCCATCCTGTTAAAGACCAAATCATAGCCTGTCAGCTAAATAATGGCTCAGATGTTATAAATGATATCATTTTGGGCCCAGCTGAAAAGAATATTTTATTTTTCAAACAGATGACCCACCATTTAATAGACATAGATTGGGGCTTTATGACTAAAACCTTAAATATTCTGTTAATAAGAAATCCGAGGGAAATCATAGCGTCTTATGCCAAAGTTATTCCCAATCCAAGCATTGAAGATATAGGCTCTGCGCTACAACAAAAATTATATCATTATTTGAACGAAAATAACGCTTTAACCGCTATTGTGGATGCCAGAGACTTACTTTTAAATCCAGCGGCAATGTTGGAAAAAATATGTCTATTATGCAATATAAACTATTTACCTACCATGCTCCAATGGGCAGCGGGTCCTAAGGATTATGATGGAATATGGGCACCCCACTGGTATGCAGAAGTCCATCGGTCTGACGGATTTAAACCCTATATTGAGAAAGAAACCATTTTACCCCCTCATCTGGAGGCATTAGCGGCGCAGTGTGCTCCATTTTACGCTGAGTTGATAGATAAAAGTTTAAAAGTTTCCTGAATTTTAAAAAGAACATTTTATGCTACAAACATATAACACAGCCAATGAGAACATTTTAATTTACGTTGGCGATAAATTGTACCCCAGATCCGAAGCAAAAGTATCTGTTTTTGATAGTTCTGTGCAGGGCGGCGACGCGGTATGGGAAGGATTAAGAGTATATTCAGGCAGGATATTTAGCCTGGAAAAACATTTGGAGAGAATGTCATTATCCGCTCATGCGCTGGATTTTAAACAAGTCCCATCAAAGGCGTTTATCCAGAATGCTATTTTTAAAACGCTGGAGGCCAATGGCATGCGAGACAACGCACACATAAGATTAACGTTGACCAGAGGAGAGAAAATCACTTCAGGAATGGATCCAAGGTTAAACACCAAAGGTTGCACGCTCATTGTTTTAGCCGAGTGGAAACCGCCTGTTTTTCCGCCCGATATAAAAATGGTAACTACCGCCATAAGAAGAAATTCTCCGCTTTTTCTTGACTCAAAAATTCATCACAATAACCTGTTAAATAATATTTTAGCTAAAATTGAGGCTAACTTTGCCGGGGTTGATGAAGGACTAATGTTAGATCAACATGGATTTGTGTCCGAGGCAAACAGCGTTAATGTCTTCATGATTCGAAAAGGGGAAGTTTTAACCCCTTTTGCAGATAATTGCCTTCCGGGCATTACGCGTGCCCATGTTATTGATATATGCAAAGCTTTAGACATTCCGTTTAGGGAGAAAAATTTATCGGTAACTGAATTTTATAGTGCCGATGAAGTATTTTGCACGGGCACTATGGGAGAGTTAACCAGGGTTAATAACATTGATGGACGGGAGATAACTAATCGATCTAATTTACCTATTCTAGAAAAACTACAATCTTCTTTTAGAAAGAAAACGGAATCGGAGGGTACTCCCCTTCCTTTTTAAATAAAGAGGGGCTTCATAAATGAAGCCCCTTACTCATTATTTTAGATTACCCATTTATACTTCGTCTATTAGACGTGAAATACAAACTAGAACGAAGGTAAGTAAAATTAAACTTAATTGCAAACATATTATAATTTTATTTCATATATTAACATAAGTTGTATAAACAGTTCTAAACACCAGTGCGAAAATAATTATTGCCGCACCCATGATGGCAAAGAAACCTGGCACCTCACCAAAGCCAATCATCACCCAAACTGGATTAAGAATAGGCTCCAGCATAGCTACAAGAGAACTTTCCAAGGCTGAAACCCTTTTTAAGCCGAAGGTAAAAAGCATGTATCCCAACCCAATTTGAATAAAGCCCAAAAAGGAAAGCATGAACCAATCGTTCACGGTGGGAAAGGGCGCATTCACTGTAAAAGTAAACCCAATAATAACGACCCAAACATTACCCCAAAATATAGACGCTTCGTGCTGATGTTGGGGGTTATTCCTTTGAGCGAGCATCATACCGGCGAGAGCGACGCCAGAAATTAGCGCTAAAAAATTACCAAGAAGACCTCCCAATGAAAATTCATCCAAAAAAAATAGCCCCATACCCAGCATACAAAAAACGGCGGTTAATCCATTTTGGAGAGATAACTTATATTTGAAGAGCCACGGCTCAAGAATAATAAGATATAAAGGCGCAGTATATTGCAAAAAAATGGCATTTGCCGCAGTCGTCAGTTTCGTTGCAAAAACGAAAGTTCCGACCAACAAAGCATAAAAACAGGATACCAGAAGAATTTTAGGCGTTAAAACGAGTACTTTCTTTTTGAAAACAAGTAAAAAAAGCAGTGCTGCAAAAAAAGCTCTATAAGTAAGGATAGATATAGGTGGTAAACTAATCCACTTAATAAACAAGCCACCTGTGCTCCATAGCATAGCAGCCAGCGCAATAGCTGCGATACCCGTATTATGATAACGGGTCGAAGAAGGAATATTTGCCTCCATTGATTTTTCCACTATTTCCGGTACAGTTTTTGGCCAGCTTCTTCATATTTATCTCCTTTCACCCATTTTGGCAAAACCTGATTATCTGCAATAAGTCTGGCAAGATAGGCCAGCGATTGTGAAAATCTCAACAAATAGGCTTTATCCACAGAATCAGCTTCATCACCAACCTGATGATAATATTTTGCAATTTCTTCATCGAAAGCATCAAAACCGGGTGAAAAAGTAAGCGCGGGGACCCCTTTTGCAGCGAAAGAGACATTATCTGACCTGTCAAAGAGATTTTGCTCAGCGGCTGGATTTTTAAAAACATCCAGTCCCACTTTTCTGGTTGCCTGGGAAATGAGGCTATCTACCCCTGTTCTCCCCCAACCGATCACAGAAATATGTTTTGTGGAATTGTAACCTGCTCCATCGGTATTCAGATTAAATATTATTTTATTGAGGGGAATCACTGGATTTTCGGCATAATATTTACTTCCCAGCAAACCTACCTCTTCACCGGTAACAGCTAAAAAGATGATAGAGCGTAGCGGTTTCTTTTTAGACAGTGCGGCTGCGGCATACATAATGGCTGCAGTTCCCATAGCATTATCCCTTGCGCCATTAAAAATTGAATCTTCCGAAGTAAACACACCACCTTTTTTTCCTGTTCCAACGTGGTCATAATGAGCCGAGAGGAGTAAATATTCGTTTTTTAGATTTGGATCAGTACCTTCTATCACTCCAATTACATTTTGAGAAGGTTTTGGAATGGTAGTGCTTCCTCCAGCTGAAACAGAACCGGTCATTTTAACTTTTCCGGCGATCAACTCCTTTTTGATAAGATCACCTTTGTCTTTCACCCAACCTACAATGAGTTGATCTATATCCCCTGCTGCGGCATCTTCCAATTGGAGTGTTTCTCTGCCAAAATAATTGGTGAAAAAGGCCCATGGTGTATTAAGCTGATATAATTCCAACAAGGCCACTGCTTTGTGTTTTATGGCTAATGCCCTTTTCTTTTTTGAGGCTCTCATAACGGCTGATTGCTGGGAATTATCAGGTTCACCTGGTAAAACGATAACAATTTTCCCCTCTACATCCAGTCCTTCATAGTCACTTACGCCAGTTTCCTCATTAACAAGGCCATATTTAGCAAAAACCACCGGGACATTTTCAAAATTAGCCATACCACTTAAAATCAAACAATCGGAAATGGGTTCGAAAGTAATATTATTCAAAACGAGGCTATATTTTTCAGTTGGTTTGAACACAGCAAAGGGAATTTTTTGAAAATACGAATCCATGCCCGGAGCAAAAGAAACACCATAAGATTTCAATTTATCGGCAATATATTGAGCGGCCTCATTATTCCCGGGTTCACCTGTTCTTCGCCCCATGAGTTTATCATCGGCAAGAAAATTTAAAATTTCAGTAGCCTGACTATTCTTTTTTTTAAGTTCTGGTTGACCATTTGAGTTGGAACAACTTAATAAAATGGCCATGAACAAGATGGGTAATATTCTGAACATAAGTATTATTTTTCAAATAAAATAGCAGTTAATTCCGCAGGTGAATAATTTACTGATTTAAGTGTTTTTCTGTCATCGGCTCTATAGACCAGATAATGATCTTCAGATAATTCAACCACACTTTCCACTCCTTTTGTTAGTTTATAATGAGCTTGAGTTTGTTCCGCTTCTTCAAGGGTAGCACAAGATTTACTCATGTTAGACCGTTGAACCTCATCGAAAAGATCCTTAAATTTTGCACCCATTCCAAATTCCAATACAGCGCCAGTAAGTACATATTGCAAATCACAAAATGCATCTGCAACCGCAACCAAATCACCAGCATGTATAGCCTCTTCCAACTCCAATAATTCCTCCTTTAGGAGTGCCAATCTTAAATGGCATCTTTCATCAGTGGGAATTAAGGGTTCATCAGGCAAAGGATGTTTAAAAGTCCGATGAAAGTCTGCCACTTGATTAAGCAAATCCAATTTTTCCATAATTAACTATCAACCTTTAAAATCTATCATGTTTTTAATATCGTCATTTTTACCAAAAGTAACGATAATATCTCCAGGTAAAAAGACGAAATCAGGATTAATTACCCCTTTACATCTATTTTCAAAAATTTCGTGCGCTTTATTTTTTGAAATATTTTCGCTTCTTATGACAGAAATAATATTTACTGCAAATTTACCTCTGATATCCAGATCGCCTAGTTTTCTATCCACCATCCAATCCGGAATAAGGGTTTCCGTCACCGAATGAATTTGATCGATAAACAACATTTCCTTACCCAGATTATAGGTTAATCGGTGAGAAAGTTGTTGAGCAGCTTCTTTTTCAGGATGGACAATATCTTTGATACCCATTGAGTCCAGGATATATTCATGTGTTTTTGAAAGAGACCGGCAAATTATTTTTTCCATCCCTAAACTTTTCAAAATTCCCGCAGTCATTAGTGAGGCGCCTTCATTTTCACCAATAGCTATAATCACCTTTTCTGTTTCTTTAAATGGCAAAGTTTGCATGCCTTTAAGGTTTGTTGAATCAATAATGAAAGTATATTCGAGAACATCTTTTAATTTATTAACCCTTTCTCTTTCAGAGTCAACACCTATTACCTGATGACCTTTTTTCGATAAATCAATAGCTAACTCGGAACCAAAAATTCCAAGGCCAATAATCATAATTTTATTCTTATCCATAAATAAATGATTTTAATTTATTAAGATTGAATCCTCGGGAAAATCATATTCTGGAGGTTCTTTATGTGCTAATAATCCTGAGAGGATTGAAAAAATACCTACCCTTCCAATGAACATAACGGCAATGAGAATAAGTTTTCCCACATCGGAAAAAGAGGAGGTGACCCCTAAGCTTAATCCAACCGTACTATAAGCTGAAAAAACTTCAAAGGAAAGGGAAAGGAAATTCATTTTAGGTTCAAAAATACTTAGCAAAATGATTGCTGATCCTATAATAATCAATGATAATGTAATGATCGCAAACGCTCTGTTTACAGATTGTTGTTCAATTTCTCGATGTGCCACGTGCATTTTTTCCCTTCCTGTCAACGAATGGAAAATATTTAATACCGCAACGGCAAAAGTACTCGTTTTTATACCACCTCCCGTTGATGCGGGAGAAGCACCTACCCACATAAGCATTATAGTCAGAAAAACAAAAGGGGTACTTAATCCCGCCATATCAACGGTGTTAAAGCCAGCGGTACGAGGGGAAACGGAAGCAAAAAATCCAACGACAAGTTTTCCGAAAAGGGAGGTATGTTCTTGAAGCGTTGGCCTGTTCCACTCAAGTGCCAGAAAGGAGACCCATCCCACAATTATGAGTATGATGGTAGTATAAATAACAATTTTAGCATTTAAGGAAAGTCTGACCCTAGGATACTCTCTAAAATAATTTGACTTATTAAAAGCTAATTTAAATTTATAAAATTTGTATTTTAAAAAATCTGAAACATTAAAATGAACGGCATATCCAAGTCCTCCAAAAACCAGTAGTAACCCAATGACAAGGTGGATATTATAGTTAAAACGAAGTAAAGGGTCATACAAATTATTTCCCAATAGGGAAAATCCAGCATTACAAAAAGAAGAAATAGCGTGAAAGAAAGAAAAAAATAATCGTTCCTGAAAAGAGTTACCCGTTGGTAAAACCGGTAAATTTAAATAAATGATAATAGCTCCAATACTCTCAATAATCAAGGTAAAAACCACCACTTTTTTTGCAAGTCCCAATAAATCTGAAAATTGATTTGACCCCAAAAAATCACTTAAATATGCATTTTCCCTATAGGAAGCTTTTCCCTTAAAGAAGTAAGAAAAAAAAGAAGTGAAGACAAGCATACTTAATCCACCAAGCTGAATGAGCATTAAAATAACTACATGGCCAAAAAAAGTAAAACTTTTTCCTGTATCATTTATGGCCAACCCAGTTACACTTACCGCACTGGTTGCTGTAAATGCCGCATCTACCCAAGTAATTCCTCCTGTAGTCGCTTTGGGCAATTTCAACAATAAAGTTCCTGCGATAATAAGGAAAAGAAAACTTCCAGCTAAAACAATGGATGGTTTAATACTTTTTTTTGCATATAATTTATCGCTATATAACCCAATTTCAATAGAAATTAAGATTATAACATTCGTAATAAAAAGGGCAGAAGCATTACTCATCGATTCCGTGAAACTAAAGCCTTGAAACAGGGAAACCACAACACCCAATAAAGTCAGGAAAGGTAAAAACCCTCTTAAAAAGGGTTTCCATTTTTCCCCCTTTGGTAATTTTAAGAAATCATCGATTTCGAAAACAAAGGTTAAGAGAATTATTCCCAAATAAGCAGAAAGAATAAAATCATGGCTCGTTTTGGTATGCTTAAAGCCCACGTCCCAAAGCAAGAGAATCAAAGAAAAGTAAATCAAATAAGGGTGAATGCGATTCCTCATATAAATAATATATTTGAATGAGACAAATGTAAATAATTAATCGAAAATTAAGTCAATTAAAATAATCCCTCCCCACAGCCCAATAAATTACCTGGAATAATGCTCTCTTTCAACCTATCCCAAATGCGCATCGTTTTACTTTTCCTGCCATTAAAATCGGTCATCATTTTTTGTAATTCTTCTAAGGACATGTTTTGTGGGTCTTTAGAAAGAATAAGTTGATAACTTTCAATTAAACGGAATAATTCGTCCTTATCTTTTACGAGATTATCGATAACTAACTCAGGAATTTGTTGTGATTCTCTTCCTTTTTCAATATATTGACCTAAAAAATTTACCGCTGCATCAAGGCAAGTAAGGGCCTGATAAAGTCCTTTAGAAGTGGCTTCGAATTGTTGATTTAGCGCAACAAAAGTAAGTTTTTCATATTCCTGTGCCCAATCACTTATTAAATTGGGACAAGATTTACATAAAGGGAATTGGTTCTTTGATTTATCAAGCCATGCATTTTTCAACTCTTTAAGAGATAATTCATTTGAAAATTGAAATTCTTGTTTAAATAAAGATAATTCCATTTCACTGCGCAAAGCTGCTATTTTTTGAAAAGAAGGCAAGGATTCTATTTCCTTTGGAAGTCTGCCTTGAATTTCAGCCTGACTCAACCGATCTCTATAAAACTCCAATAATTCAATATCTTTATAAATAAGCATCGATGATAAATTTTTTCTATGATTATCGAGCTCATTCACAATTAAAAACCTCCCTATTTCACGAAATTTAAGGAGCATTTCAGCATTAAACCAAAGGTCCACCTCTGTTTGAACATTGGTATAAAGCTTACTGTATTTGTCTTTCAGTTTAGCATCCTTCGTGGACAATCTTTTAAGGAAATTTGTTTTTAAAATGCCTATGTTATGGTAACTATCAATTAATCGGGCATAGGCAATCCAATCGGTATATTTTGTCTGAAGAGAGGCTTGAAACAAATCGATTTGTCTTCTCAAATCCAGGGCTGCGGAAAAAACTTCTAAAAATTCACTTTCTACTTCTTTTTTAGTTTCATTTTGAATCAGTTTAAATTCCCTTGTTTTTTTATCAAAATAAGCTTTATTGAAAGCAAGGTCTGAATAGTCTGTATTGTATTCTGACTTCGTTTGAACAATCAAAATATAAGGTGCGGTAGTTTTAGGTACTTTACTTTTAAAATCCTCTACTTTTCCCGCTTGAAACTGGAGGAAATACTTAGATTTAAGGGGCACATCAATATCCCAGTGAATTCTATAAAGGGTAGCACCCACGACTTTTTCGTCATATAAATTTCCTAAATCTTTGGAGAGCAATTTAATGTAAAACTCACTCACCATTTTATGGGGATCGTCCAGTTTTTCCATAGAACGAAGTCCTTTATCGACTTGAGGCATAATCTGATTCGTCAATGCCAAAAAAGGGCCTGACAATCCCACTTTTAGAAGACTGGTTGCCGTTTTACCCAGGTCGGCAGATATTTCAGCTGTTTTTTGCCAAAAATCGCGCGCCTCATTACTTTTAATAGCTTCGAATTTAATTTTTGCCGTTATATCTCCTTTGTTTAGTACATCATCTGATATATTTTCCAATACCCTCCCGCCGTATTCAAGAAGTCGAGAGGAAATATTAGGATTCCTCGTATCGTGAATCATTAGAGGAATCGTAAGAAAATTAGTAGGATTAACGGGGTCTTTAATGCTGGCTGCCAGATACATGTACTGAGGGTAATCCCCTTTTTTTATACCCACATCCCTTCTTTTCCCTTTATTAAGATCCTCCCCCTCAAACATAGGCGCGAGCAATGAAGGATTCAACAAAAATATATAGGACGAATTTAAATTATAGTCTGTTGAAACGGGGATTTGATTTATCCAGGATTCAACCTGAGAAGCGATAACACTATTCTGACCAACGCTGAAGAAAGGCACGAATAAATAAAAGAAAAAAATTAAACGAGTATATTTCATTAAATGTATTTGAACATTAATACGCATATTTGAAAAAAATATTGAAATTTCCAGTAAAAAAGTTTTGTTAAAATCTAAAGCGTCGCCCATGAAATCTATTGTCGTCCTCGATGGACACACCTTAAATCCCGGAGATTTATCCTGGGAAAAAATAAAACAGTTAGGAAGGACCACTATTTATCCCAGGACAAACAGCGAAGAAGTATTGAGCAGGATTAAAGGTGCAGAAATAATTATTGTAAACAAAGTAAAACTTGATGCAGAACTATTGGAAAACGCTCCTCTTTGTCAATGTATTTGCGTAACGGCGACCGGGTACAACAACATAGATATTGAAATGGCAAAACAAAAAGGAATCGTTGTTTTGAATGCAAGTAATTATGGCACAGGGTCGGTAGCTCAACACGTTTTTGCTCTTTTACTTGATATTACCAATCGGGTAAATACGCAAAATACATCAGTAAAAAAGGGAGATTGGGGAAATCAACCCGATTTTTGTTATGGGCATGAATCACTGGAAAGATTAGAGGGAAAAACTATTGGTATCGTTGGATTTGGAGCTATTGGTCAGGCCGTTGCAAAAATAGCCGATGCCTTTGGCATGAAGGTTAAGGTAGTTGCGCGGACGGTAGAAAAAGCAAATAACATGGGATTTGATGTTCAAAGCTTAGCGCAGATAATTCCCATTTGCGACATTATAACCCTTCATATTCCGCTGACCGACGAAACTAAAAATATAATGAATAAGACTATTTTCCAAAAAATGAAAGACCAGGTCATTTTAATAAATACATCCCGGGGAGATTTAATTAATGAGGAGGAACTATACGAAGGATTAAAAGAAAAAAAACCAGCATTTGCTGCTTTAGATGTATTAAAAACTGAACCCCCCGTGGAAGGTAATCCATTATTTGAATTAGAAAATTGTGTGATAACACCTCATGTGGCCTGGGCTTCAAAACAAGCAAGAGAAAAACTGATGAAGATAACCGTAGAAAATATACTTTGTTTTTTAGAAGGCAGACCTTTAAATAATTTGGCTAAACAAAAATAAGATGCACAAAAGAATAAAAGGTTTGGTTAAGGCTATGTAAAGAAATCTGAAAATAGTATCTTCGCGTTTTTTAAGCGTGAAAGGAATTGTAAAAGAATTATATTTACGCAGTTTTCTAAAAAAGTAAACATTAATCGTTAAACAACTAGTTATGCAAGGAAAAGGGATTATCAGGTTCTTCCTTGTGTTGATGGTTCTGGTTACATTAATCCAG
>CAMDWC010000086.1 GCA_945878825.1 Haliscomenobacter hydrossis DSM 1100 | reverse complement strand
CTTCTTTCATATAAATGAGTGTGACCAAACAGACAAAAATCTAAACTATATTTTTCGTAAAGGGGAACCAAATTTCTAACATTCGACACCCCAAGGGTAGAAAGTGCGGTTGCAGTATTTCCATGGTCATCTGAATCAGAAGAGTAAGGAGGATGATGGTGAATGGCTATTTTCCATGTCGCATCTGATTTTGCCAATTCCCATTCTAACCATTCATATTGTTCTGATCCTTCCTTTAAATCCCGATTACTGTCAATCATGAAAAACTGAGCATTACCATATTTAAAAGTGTAATAATACTCAGGTGGCGGAGCAACCATATATTGATAGTATAAAGGAGAATCTTCTTCGTGATTACCCAAGACGGTATATACTGGAACACGACTCATTAAAATATGACCATTTGGAAAAAAATCTTGTAACCAGTCACTTTTTCGACGACCTTTTTCAACAACATCTCCAGCATGAACGACGAAATTTGGACGGTCACCCCATAATTTTTCAGCTACTTTTCCCCATGCCCATGGCGTTCGGTTATTTTTTTGTGTATCTCCCACTAATCCAAACATAAAGGCACTACTATCTTTTACGTTCGTCTTGAAAGTATATATATCAGATAAAATGGTATCACCAGTTCCAGTGATAGACTTGGTACGCCAAAAGTAATTTGTTTCTGTTTTGAGATCTGCCAGGGACACTTCATGCATTTGGCGAAATCCTTGAAGAGATACCTGTTGATCTAGTATCACTTTTTTTGCAAGATATCGGGCCTCTCCAAATTCAACTTGGGTGGTGGCGGGCTCACTAGTTTCCCATAAAACAAATATGCCAGTTTGTGAACCATATTGTAAATAAGGCTTAACAAGAAATTTTTCTGAAATGGATTGTCCGAAGACTATTTGAACACCAGATAACCATAGAAAGAGAAATAAGTAAGGTTTAAATGAGGTCATAAAAGAGCATTTAGAATTAATTAGCTTTAAAATACGCAAATTACTTCTCTGTTATGAACTAAATTAAATTTAATATTAATTATTTCTTAATTCAAGAAATTAAATCGTATCTAAGGTTTGGGAGCGATTTTTCACCCTATTTTTTAGCACTTATCTCATTTTCTATATAAATTTGGTAAGTTATTTGGCTCAAGGATGATTTTTAGAGGTTTTTAATAAAATATTTGAATCGAATCAATAATCATCTACTTCAGAGATATAATTAATAATTTTGTTCTTTTGCATTTTTGACTAAATTGGAAATATGCATTTAATTTTATAAAAAAATATATGTGTTAGGAATAAAAATAGAGCTTTTCATAAACTTAACTTAAATGAATAAAATTTCGATAAGGTTAACTTAAAATTAATATGTATCATTTACCCTGATAACATTGTACGGATAATTTTGGTTTTTAATTTAACCCAAATTATTTTACTATGAAGTTAATTAGATTTTTTAGAGTTAGTAAAGGAGTGAATTTAATTCTTTTCTTTTTTCTTTTTTCTACTTCAATGGTTCTCGCGCAAAGAACTATTTCAGGAACTGTCAGCGATGGAAATACAAATGAACCCCTCGTTGGCGTAAATATTCAGGCAAAAGGTACTTCCATAGGTGCGGTTACAGATATAAATGGTAAATACACCCTTGCGATATCTGAAGAGGTAACCGTTATCGTTTATTCTTACATTGGTTATTTGAATAAGGAGGAAAATATTGGAGGTAGAACAGAAATTAATGTTTTGCTGGATGAAAATATCTCTCTCTTTGAGGAAGTGGTCGTAATTGGCTATGGACAACAACAAAAGAAGGATTTAACCACGGCGGTTTCTATTTTATCAGCAAATGAAATTAAAAATGTACCCGTAAACAGTATTGACCAGATTTTAACAGGAAAATTAGCAGGTGTCCTGGTACAGCAAACATCAGGTTCTCCTGGTGCTGGATTATCTGTTCGCGTGCGCGGCGTTGGTTCTATCACTGCAGGAAACGATCCATTATATGTTATTGATGGTGTTCCCATTTCAAATGACAATAATAGAGGATTGGGTGCTAATAACCCTGGAAGTAGTTATGCGGAACAACCCGTAAATATTCTAAGTACGATAAATCCGACTGATATTGAATCTATTCAAGTGTTGAAAGATGCATCAGCTGCTGCTATTTATGGTTCAAGAGGTTCCAATGGCGTAGTCATAATTACTACTAAAAAGGGTAATTCAGGTAAACCTGTTGTGTCTTACAATACTTATTTTGGAAGACAAGAGACGCTTAAGCGATATGATATGTTAAATGCTTACGAATGGTCTTTAATTAATGCGGAGGGAAGAAATAATGCTTATCGGGATAGGTTCCCGGCGGGAAAAGATACAGATGATAATGCCACCAGAGCAAAAAATGTTCCCAATCAACCAGGCATTTTAATTCCTGACCAGGTAAAGCCATATTTAAGTAATACGAGCGGGTTGACAAATACAGATTGGCAAGATGAAATTTTTAGAGAAGCACCAATACAAAATCATTCCGTTTCTATTAGTGGTGGAAATGATGTTGTAAAATATTATGCATCAGGAGAATACATGAATCAAGAGGGTATTGTTATTAGTTCTGGATTTAAACGCTACAGTGGTCGTTTTAACATGGACATAAACTCAGGAAAGTTTAAGGCAGGTTTTGGTCTTAATCCTACCTTGACAAAACACGATTTGGTTAATTCGGAAGGGCCTTGGTTCGACCAGGGGGTGATAGGTTTAGCATTAAGTATTTCTCCTATTTGGCCGGTTTATAACGAAAACGGCTCGTATAACTATGGTGGAAACGCCTGGGGATTCGCCATGACAGATTTCTTGAATCCTGTGGCTATTGCTAATGAAATTCAAGATAATATGGACCATAACAGAGTATTGGGAAATATGTATGCAAGCTATGATTTACTTAAAAATCTAAGTTATAAAATGTCTGTTGGGGGTGATATTAATAATTTCAATCGTGGTTTTTATCGTCCTTCAACGGTTGAAACGGTAGGTCGGAAAGGTTTTTCAGCACCTATTGGTACTTCGCAAACTAGATTTTCAACCAATTGGTTAGTTGAAAATACCCTAAATTACAACACAGTTTTAGGAAAAAATACGCTCTCCGCAATTGCAGGTTTTTCCAGCCAAATGGAGAATTTTTCCTCCAGTTATATTGAAGCTACAAACTATCCAAACGATTTAGTGCAGACTATAAATGCTGCTGGACAAATCACAGCTGCGCGTACCTTTAAAGAGGCATGGTCTTTACTTTCTGGTTTTGGAAGAGTTCAATATGATTATGCAAACAAGTATTATGCTACGGCCTCCATGCGTGCAGACGGTTCTTCCCGATTTGGAAAAAATAATAAGTGGGGTTACTTTCCATCAGCCTCGGCAGGTTGGAGAATTTCTGGAGAGCCTTTTATGGCTGATATCAAAACTATAAGTAATTTAAAGTTAAGAGCAAGCTATGGCGTAACCGGTAACTTCCAAATACCAAATTATGGATCTGTGGGTTTACTTAGTTATGATGACTACATTCTCGGAGGTACCGCATTGAGCAGCGGTCTCGCACCAAGTAATTCTTCAAACCCTAATCTTAGTTGGGAAAAAACAAGGAGTATAGATTTTGGCGTTGAAATAGGTCTTTTCCAGGATGCTTTATATCTGGAACTTGACTATTATAAGGAGAATACTACGGATTTACTTCTTAACGTACCCGTTCCCTTGGCTTCAGGTTTTAGCACAGAATTACGCAATATTGGTGAGGTAGAAAATAAAGGATTTGAAGCTTCTCTTACGGTAAAGAAAAGAACAAAGGATTTTGGTTTTTCTTTTTCTGCTAATTTCTCAACAAATAATAATAAGGTTATCAGTTTAGCAGAGGGCGTTCCTCAAATATTAACAGCAGGTGGTACCGGGGTTACCTTATGGATTACCAAGCCAGGAGAGGAAATTGGTTCATATTATAATCCGGTTTATGATGGCGTTTTTAATAATCAAGCGGAAATTGATAAATATCCTCGCGTTGCCAATGCTAAACCAGGTGATTTCCGTTTTGTGGATGTAAATGGAGATGGTAAAATTGATTTTTCATCAGATCGTCAAATACAAGGAAGTTATTTTCCTGACTTCACTTATGGTTCATCTCTCAATGTAGATTACAAAGGAATTGATTTTAATATCTCTTTACAAGGCTCTGAAGGCGCAGAAATTCTGCACCTGATGAGTAGGTACATTTATAATATTGAGGGCAATATGAATTTAGTCAGACCGGCTCTTAACCGTTGGATTTCTGAATCTCAACCAGGTGATGGTCAAACAAATAGGGCGAATCGTTTAGCTACTGGGTCGAACGGTCAAACGTCTAACTGGCATTTGGATGATGGATCTTTTATGCGCATTCGTAATATTTCCTTAGGTTATTCCTTACCTAAAGTTATGTTGAAAAAGGTAGGAATAAGCAATGTACGTGCCTATGTTAGTGTATTAAATCCTTTTATGTTCACCAATTATATAGGTTATAATCCAGAAGTTAACAGCCGTCCTGATAGTGCTTTGAATCCTGGAGAAGATTATGGTTCATACCCCCTGGCTCGCACTTACACTTTTGGTATAAACATGACATTTTAACCAAATTTGGTGCGGAATAATTAATTTTTCAGATTTTAAATTTTTTACGATGAAACAAATTCTTTCTTTTCTCCTAATATTTTTTTGTTTGAGTAGCTGTGAAAATGGTTTTCTAGATCTAACTCCAGAATCTCAGGCCAATGTAAATGATTTTTATAAAAATCCTAATGATATCCTAAATGGGGTAAATGCAGCTTATGCCTCCCTTCAAAGTGGTTCGTTATATGGTGGTCGTGACTTTATGGATATGACCGAGTATAGAGGCGATAATACTTTTGATAATGACCCCTCTGCCAACTCGGGATTAAGATATAACGTGGATCGTTTCTTGGCAGGTTCCGATAATACTATCTTTGAAAGTGTCTGGCGCAGACTTTACCTGAATATTTATAGATGTAATATTGTTTTAGATAATATACCTAATGTTACTATGAATGCAACCCTGAGTAAACAATATCAGGGTGAGGTTCAATTTATAAGAGCATTATCTTATTTTCATCTGGTTCAACTTTGGGGTCCGGTACCTTTAGTTTTGAAAGTCCAAACTACGGAAGAGTCTCGCTTAAATATCCGCAATAGTGTAGCTGAGGTTTATGCCGCTATTGAAAATGATTTGAAAGCTTCAGCATCTAATTTACCTAAATCTTACGCAGCAGTTGATTTAGGACGAGTTACATCGGGTGCAGCAAAAGGTTTGCTTGGTAAGGTTTATCTAACTCAAAAGAAGTATAATGATGCGATAACTGTTTTAAGGGAAGTAATTAATTCAGGAGATTTTCAATTAATGCCAACCGTTGCGGAGGTTTTTGATCCTAAAAAGGAGTATAATAGGGAAATTCTTTTTGCGGTGAGATTTTCCCTGGTAAACAACTCGGAAAGTCATGGGTTATATTATAGCTCACAAATAGGAGATTTTATAGATCCTAGTTTAAGAGGTTTATATAGTATAACGGATACCAGAAAATCTATGCTCGATTTAAGAAAACCAATTGGTACACAAAATCAAACAGCAATTAAATTTTTTGAGGAACCAACCAATAATGTGGTTGGAATTGATTTTCCAGTATTGCGTTATGCAGATGTTTTGTTGATGTTTGCAGAAGCTATAAATGAAGTGGGTTACCAATCTTCAGGTGATGCCTTCACATACATGAACGCCGTAAGAACAAGGGCAGGAGCCATTCCTTACACTGCAGCCGTTTTAAATAATCAGGCCGCTTTTCGAGACGCAATTCTATTGGAGCGTCGCATGGAATTGCCTCTGGAACTTCACCGTTGGTATGACTTGATTCGCACTGGAAAAGCTAAAGATGCTCTAAAAGTCGTTGGAGTGAGTATTCAAGATTTTAATTTGCGCTTTCCTATTCCTAGTTCTCAGGTGCAGATTTACAATAATCCAACTGGATTTTCACAGAACCAAGGTTACTAATTTTATAGATGGAGAGAATTTTTCAAGGCAATAAAAACGCCTTGAAAAATTCTCTTTTTAATAGCTTTTAAATTATTGATCGCATAGATAAAAAAGTTTTAAAAAATGATTTCCAAGTATTTAATGGTATTTTTTATCATAATAATTGCTGCATGTTCTTCGCCAAATAAAATATTGAAAAGTGTTAATACTCGATTTCCCGAAAATCCTGGAAAGATTCAAAAATTAACAAAAGGAGTATTTTGGCTTAGTTGGTTGGGAAAAGATACCGTGTTACATCGGATGGAAAGTATCAATGCATTGGTTATAAATCTTGAATCAGCACCCTTAACCTATGATTTTTCCTGGTTTAATGATCATCGTAAAACCTTAAGTTATGTGTCTGATTCTACTTTAGCTGTTGCAGCGGTTAACAGTGGTTATTTTGAATATTTGAATGACGGGGGTTATGTTTCATTTCATAAAAGCAAAGGGCAAGTTAATCAGGAAGTCACAATCCCTGAAAACCATGTCCGGTTTTGGAAACATCAGGCTGCCTTTGTTCAAAATGGAGAGAAAAATTTCGCAATCATTCAGGGTAATCAGAATGTTTATAAACAATTACCAATAGAAAATATAATAAGTAGTGCACCATTACTAATTTCAGACGGGGTGCCAATGGGTAAATATTTTGTTAATCAAAAGGAGGGGGATAAATCTAATCTTCCCGGAGAACATCCAGAACGGCACCAGGCTGGGTTCGGACCTCGAATGGCTTTTGCTACAACGCCAGATCGAAGACTAATACTGTTATCTGTAGATGGTCGTTCTCCTTCTGCTCAAGGTATAAACGCAGAGGAATTAACGGATTTGCTTTATCATCATTTTAAAGCTAATCAGGCAATTAATATGGATGGTGGAGGCTCTCTGACTATGTTTGTCAGAGGTGCGACGCCAACTGGCGTAGTTAATTATCCAAGTGATCAAAGGAAGATAAATCCAGATGGATTTGATCATATAGGGCAACGAAAAATTGGAATGGCCCTTCTTTTAATTCCTAAAAGAAAAGTTTTACTAAGAAGAATGGAAAAAATAAAGGTAACTGTAGATTCTTTGGCTATGGATTATACCGACAATCCGAAATAAATTTTTCGTACGCGCAAAATTAACTAAATGGATGTTTCGCTTACAGCAGTATTTAGCTCCGCAGATTTCCCAATGTACTTGAATAATATCCCAATACCTTCATTGAAAATAGGGGAAATATTGGTAAAAAATGAGTTTATTGCCTTATGTAAAAGTGATATTCATACTTTTTGTGGTATAAGAAAGGAAAAAACCCCTACTATCCTTGGACACGAAGTAGTCGGCATTATTGAGTCATTTGGTGAGGGAATTCCTTTTTCTGATGTAAGAAATAAGGAATTAAAGATAGGGGATAGAATAAGTTGGGCTATTTTTTCCAGTAATCCGGAAAGTGCGTTTTCGTTAGAAGGCATTCCGCAAAAGGGGGAACAACTTATAAAATACGGTCATGAGTATTTAGAAGATGGAAGTACGCTTCACGGAGGATTAAGCCAATACCTTATTATTAGAAAAAATACGCCCATAGCTAAAATAGATAGTCAAATATCTCTTCCTGTAGCTGCTTTAATCAATTGTTCCGTTGCCACTATTTCAGGGGCTGTCAGATTGTTGGGCGAGGTAAAAAATCGTCATTTTTTGGTCGTTGGGGCAGGAATGCTGGGCATTTCAGCTTGTGCGATACTAAAAAGTTTAGGAGCAAAATCTATTTCAGTTATCGAGAATAATTTGGTTCGCCTCAAACAAGCTGAAGATTTTGGGGGAGACTATATTTTTGAATCAGTGGAAGCTTTTTTGAGTCAAGCAGTAAGTATTTTTGGGGTAATAAACCCATTTCACGGACTTATTGAGGCTACGGGCGTACCTGAAGTGATGGAAGATTCATTGGAACTATTAAACATTGGGGGAACTGCTGTTTGGGTGGGCGCCGTTTTTCCAGCCCGAAAAATTAGTTTAAATGCAGAAAAAATGGTTCGACATTTGTGGAATATTAAAGGATTACACAATTATAACGTACAGGATTTTATTAAAGCCGTTGAGTTTGTGGAGAATTATCATACCGTTTTTCCTTTTATTACCTTAGTGGAGAAGACCTTTTCACTCATTGAAGTGAATGAGGCTTTTAATTATGCATTATTAAATAATTCGATGAGAGTTGGTATTAAAATAGCTGATTGAATGGGCCAATGCTCAAAATGATTCCTTATACTCGATCCATATTTTAGAAGTGTAAAGGTCTGAACTTAATAGATTTGGCACTTTTGCGCTAAATCTTAAAGGCATTCCGGCCTCGTCGGGTGTGCGATCTCCTTTTTTTAGATTACAGGTTAAACAGCTGGAAATGAGATTGTTCCAAGTATTCTTTCCTCCTCTTGACTTAGGAATGATATGATCAATAGTAAGCTGTTTTTTAGAACTACAATATGCACACTCATAGTTATCTCTTTTGTAAATACGACTTCTGTTTACTTTAAATGTCTTTATTTTACTTTTGATATAATTTAAAAGGCGAATGATAAGTGGCTTTGGATAGACTATTTTTTCACTTCTAATCACCTCTTCTTCCTCATTTTTTACAATTTCTGCCTTTCCCTTCATTATAAGTTTTAACGCTCTTCGGAAAGTCGTTAGATTCAGCGGTGTGTAATCAGCGTTAAGCACCAAAATAGTTTCCATGTTCATTCACTTTTTTAAAATATTTGTTTATTTTGCCTTATTTTAATAAATAAAGGTATGATTAATTTAAGTAAAGGAATGTTTTAACACCTTTTTTTGTTTTCTTTTTTACTTATAATCAATTATTTAACTTTAAATTAATAATAAATTTGAACAACAAGTCTTCTGGTTTTCAATACACGCTTGTATTGGAACTTTTAATCCTTGCTTTTACCATTATTTTGGCTTTTTTAGTGGTTCTACCACTGACAAATTCAAAGGTTGATTATCCCTTTTTTACCGAAAACATCGTTTTTGTCTTCACTTTCATTCTAGTCACAAGGTATGTATTTTTGCTAAAATATTCGTTTTTGGCTAAACAACAAGCGGTAAAAGTGGCATTAGTATTTATTTTTATTCCTTTTATTTTTTACCTGATTGGTGGGTTACACGGTTTTCGCACTTTTCTGGATGAGGAAGGAATGTATTACCCAATGAGAAATTTATCAGCTGATGAAGGACAGCGATTGGGTAATTATATGTACTATGAAATGGTCGTTTTTGGTTCTGGAGCAATTGTAGCCAGTATTATTTTTCCTTTCAGAATGATTATATCCGTCTGGACTTTAAAAAATAGAGGGAAAGTATAAACAGTTTTTTTCGCTAAATTGATACATGGTGGAATTTTATTGTAAGGAGGAAATGGGCGATTCGGAGGTAATAAAAATGTATCTCAAATACCAGTCGGAACAATGTTTCTCCTTACTTTACAATCGTTATGTTAAGAAAGTGTATGCAAAATGTATTTCTATACTTAAAGAAGAAAGCTTAGCCAGAGATGCAACACAGGAAATTTTTCTTAAAATTTTTCTTAACCTGATTCGTTTTGAAGAAAAAGCAAGATTCTCAACCTGGGTATATGCTATTACTTATAATTATTGCATCGATTTTTTAAGGCGATCAAAAAAAGCGGTGGAACTGTTTTCTGACGATTTTGATAAAATCACAGATATAGAAGACGAGGTTTCTGACGAAGTTTTATTGAATATGGAAATCGGTCAGCTGAAATTTGTGCTGGATTCACTGGCTTTGGGGGACAGACTTATGTTATTAATGAAGTATCAAGATGATTTATCTATAAAGGACATTTCTAACATTGTGTCAAAATCGGAAAGTGCCGTAAAAATGCAGCTAAAAAGAGCTAAAGCGAAAGCACAAAAGCACCGGCTGATATTTGAAATCAAAGAAAAAAAATCGAAATGAGTCGAAATAATTTTCAAAAACTAATCGATGAGAAGGAACTTTTCTTAGAACCATTTCAACAGGAGGTCATAAGAAAAAGTATTCATAGCAGAATTTCCCTGTTTCGAATGGTTGGTCAAATGGTTGATTTATTTGTACCTAATTTCTTTTTGACTTTTTCAGATTTACTTGACACAAATAAATCGAGTACTAGCAACAGATTTCCAAATCCCCCAAAATTAAAGGATTAAAATTATCGTCATGGAAAATTTAATGGTCAATATATCTGCAAATTCTTTTTGGCTTCGTTGGGAGCAATCGTTAAATCAGACACTTAATTATGTCATCAATTTGTTTCCAAGGATATTACTTGCCACGATATTAGTATTTCTTGGTGTACTTGTTGGAAAAATTATTGCCAAACTGGTGTCCAGGTTTTTTGATAAAATCGGGGTAGATCATTTTTTAGGACGATTGGGAAATATAGAGGTATTAAATAAAACCCCTTTACGCTTCAAATCAGGCAAAATTATTGCCAAACTCATTTATTATTTTTTCTTTTTCCTCTTTGTTTTAATTGCAGTAGACGTGCTGGAAGTCGAGGCGCTTTCCGAAATAATAACTTTATTATTTACCTATTTGCCCCGACTCATTTCTGCCATTTTTGTCTTTTTGCTTGGTATTTTTCTGGCAGATTTATTAAGAGGTTTTGTTAGAACAGCTTGTTATTCCATGGATATTCCTGCGGCAAGCCTCATTTCTAACTTAGTTTTTTATTTTATATTTGTCAATATTGCGCTCATTGCCCTGGAACAATCTGGCATTGAAACAGGATTTATTCAAATCAATCTATCTATCATTTTGGCGGGGATTATGCTCGCTTTTGCCATAGGGTATGGTGCCGCTTCAAAACCATTATTGTCAAATATTTTAAGTGGCTATTATAATCGAAATAAAATTCAGGTGGGGGATACCATCAAAATTGACGAGGTTGAAGGTATTGTTGTAGCTATTGATTCAGGATCTTTTACCGTTAAAACAGACGAAAAGACGTGGGTTACCCTACCATTACACAAATTGACGACCGAAAAATATGCTTTAACTAAAACAGATGATTCAGATGAAATGGATAGGTAAATTGTTCCTTTGCGTATCTTTTTGTTTCCTTTTAATCCCATCCATATTTGCCCAAAAAAAAGAAGAGGGAAAGAAAACAAAAAAAGATTCTATCTGGGATATTGGTTTGGGCATCGGGGTTGATGGCGTACAACTTTTACAAATAAATCCAAGAGTTGGTTCAGGCCAAAATAGAGTAGGATTTGGCGGTGCGATTAATTTCAGTGCCAAATATAAAAAAAAGAGAGCAGTTTGGGATAACACTTTTGTTGTCCAATTTGGCGTCCAACGATTAGGTGCAGGGGTCATTGGGCAAGGAACCCTTACCAAAGTACCCTTTCAAAAATCAATTGATGAAATAAGAATGGATTCCAGACTGGGTATCAAGGCATCGGGTAAATCCAAATTATCTTATGCCTCGGGGGTTAATTTTATTAGCCAGATTGCACCTACTTACAAAGGCCCCGCCTCTTTTCCTGGAAATTTCCTCAAAAAATTAGCTGGAAAAGATGCCCGATTGCAATCTTTGTTTTTTTCACCTGCTCAGATAAGTGTTTCCGC
>CAMDWC010000085.1 GCA_945878825.1 Haliscomenobacter hydrossis DSM 1100 | reverse complement strand
ATTTGTTTAAAGATGTAGCCTACCTCGACTTCTTGGGTTTACTGGATATTCCGGGTAAAAGTGAGCCACTTAAGATTGAAATCCACTTTTTATCATCAACCATATTTTTCATGAAGGGTTTCATTTTATCACTACCTGAAATGTACCTTTTTTGTGTTTTATTCTTGAAAGTAGAACAGAACATATCAAGACTTAAATACCTTCTGACCATAATGGCAAAATTTGACTGTAAAATTCTGTATAACGACCTGCCAGTGCTTCCGCAAAAGGCAGATACAGAAACCAAACAGATACTTCGTAAAACCATTTAGGCAGGACATCTATCTGGAGATAATTGGTTTCGAATACTTGTTTGCTATGGCATTCATAAATGGGTTGAAGTAAGATGCAACAGGTACTGAACGAGTCGATGAGGGTTGCCTTTAAGTTAATTTATAATACATTCCACTCTGATAGTATAAACAAAAGAGTATCCCAACATTGACGGAGAAGGTGGCTAAAACTTTCATTCAAAAAGCTGATGCTGAAACAAAAAAAAGAGGTTTTGTGGATTTTTCAAAGCAAGTTTCATCCGCAAATAAAATATTGGAAAAAGCAAAAAAATAAAAAAAATGAAATTTGCATTTATACTGTTATTAGCTTTTTAACAATTAGTTATGGGTAAATTGCGGCGGTTTCCCTACACGCGGCTTCAAAGGTCTCCATAAAAATCAACTTGCTTGTAAGTTTGAGATTCAATTCTTACATTTGGGTATATGAACCCGCACTTCTGTCAGCCACCGACCGTTAATCGATGCTCACCACTCCTATACCAATACTCAAAGAAATTTGGAAAATAGTAACTTATAAGTTACATTTGTATTATGAACGAAAAAGTCCGTTAGGTAGTAGAATTTGAGAATCACTTTAGTGATTTCCTGAAAAAGCAAACCGAAAAAGTTCAGAATAAGATTTTTAAGATAATTGAAGCAATAGAAACGCTTGAAAGAATTCCTGGTAATTATCTGAAAATGCTTTTTGGCACAAATGGACTTTATGAAGCACGGATTCAATTAGGATCAGATATTTGGAGGGTGTTTTGCTTTTTTGACAATGGAAAACTGGTTGTTTTGTTGAATGGATTCATAAAAAAGACCCAAAAAACTCCAAAAAATGAAATTTGCATTTATGCTGTTATTAGCTCTTTAACAATTAGTTATGGGCAAATAACGCCGGTTTCCCTACACGCGGCATCAAAGGCTTCCATAAAAATCAACTTACTTGTAAGTTTGAGATTCAATTCTTACACTTGGGTATATGAACCCGCACTTCTGTCAGCCGCGGACAGTTAATCGATGCTCTCCACTCCTATACCAATACTCAAAGAAACTTGGAAAATAGTAACTTATAAGTTACATTTGTATTATGAACGAAAAAGTCCGTGAGGTAGTAGAATTTGAGAATCACTTTAGTGAGTTCTTGAAAAAGCAACCCGAAAAAGTTCAGAATAAGATTTTTAAGATAATTGAAGCAATAGAAACGCTTGAAAGAATTCCTGGTAATTATCTGAAAATGCTTTTTGGTACAAATGGACTTTATGAAGCACGGATTCAATTAGGATCAGATATTTGGAGGGTGTTTTGCTTTTTTGACAATGGAAAACTGGTTGTTTTGTTGAATGGATTCATAAAAAAGACCCAAAAAACCCCGAAAAATGAAATTGAAAAAGCACTCCAATTGATGCAGAAGTATTACAAAACTAAAAAGAAATAAAATGAGTACAAGAAGTTGGAAAGAAATCAAAGATGAAGTATACGGTATAAAAGGCACCTCTAGGCGTGATGCTTTAGAACGTGAATTCGAGTCATTTGAGATCGGGTTACTATTAAAAAAGGCTCGAGAGGATAAACATTTAACCCAAGAACAACTTGCGGAATTAGTGGATAAGAAAAGAACTTATATTTCAAGAATTGAAAATGATGGTAGCAATATGACGCTAAAAACATTATTTGAAATAGTCGAAAAAGGATTGGGTGGCAAAGTAAAGATTTCCATCCAAATATAAGTGCATCCTCTAATAGCAAATAAGCTCCACTTTCACGAATTCAAAACTGTTACAATTAAAGCAAATCCTGACCCATTTGGTTGACATTCCTGAAAGGTGGCGTTAAAATCTTTTTTCTAGGCTTATAGCCCATTGCCAGTAATTGCATTTGCAATTTTTCATGTTGCCGCACCCAGCGTCCTAATTGAGTGCTGGCAATTTGTTTATTACTATTTGGGAAGTAGAGTAAAACTTACTGCTTTACCTTAGACGAAATGAAGGGAAAGGTATTGGTCGTGAATTAATGGATGTTATAACGGAAGGCCTCTTTGCCGAATACAGCACCGCAAGCGGATGCAGGCAATATTTTAGGAACGGCTTACAATCTCGGTTGCCATTCAATCAAGTACTAGCGAATGGAAAACCGAATAAAAGCAAATATTGTTTTCAGACTAATCCAACCCTTTTTTCAACCCTCCACTTCCGCTGCTTCCAACATTAAATTGTGCAAATCGGTATTTTTCATGAAGGGTTTCATTTTATCACTACCCGGGCCAAACATAGCTAATTCCACATAATCAGCAGAATGATCCATACTTATCCAGCTAACACTGGTTCTCGATTTTTGTATTTCAGCCAAAGTACTGAAGGGTAAATTGGCATAATTATAAACACCGTTTTCTCCTTTCGTCAACTTTAGATAATAATTTTGAAGTGTTTTGGCCTCCTCATCTGTCATGATAATTTTAGAGGCAAAATTTACCCGTTCTTTAATTTGTGCCAAGGTTGATTCCGGCGTAAAGCCACGAAGAATCCAGTCATTGGAATGTTTGTAAGTGTGAAGGGAATCAAAATTGGCATTCACATTGCTTCCCGCTACAAGTCCCGGATTAGCATTTCCATGATCGGTAGTAATAATAACCAACGTATTTCCATCAGCTTCAGCAAAGTCTATAACCGTTTTAATTGCTTCATCAAAAGCAATCTGGTCATAAACGAGCCCGGCGGCACAGTTGGAATGAGCAGCCCAATCGATTTTACCACCTTCAACCTGGAGAGCAAAACCATTTTTAGCCTTCTTCATTTTATTGATAGCCACCATTGTCATTTCAGCCAAAGAAGGAATCTGGTCAGCAACTTCCTTGCTATTATCTCTGTCAATGGTATAGGGAAGTCCATCTTTATAGAACACCCCAAGAATGGGTTTTTCGTTATTTAAGGCCATCATTTCAGATCGGTTATTAGCGACCTGAAAGCCATTAGCGCGATATTCGGCATAAAGGTCCCTTTTATCTTCCCGCGTATCTTTGGAAAAATATTCATGACCACCCCCCATCATCACATCAAATTTCAGAGACATATAATTTACGGCAATCTCAGGTTGGGCGTTTCTACTTTTGCTATTCACGCAAAACCCGGAAGGCGTTGCATGGGTAATAGGAACGGTTGTAACACAGCCAGTCATTTTACCCGCTGCCTTAAATTTTTGCCAGATAGGCATATTCTCTTCTCCGTTTGGACCTATGTTTAAGGAACCATTATTTACCCGTTTGCCTCCACCCCAGGAAGAACTTGCAGCAGCGGAATCCGTAGTAAGTGAATTGGCAGAAGCCATATCCATGAGACCACGGCTAACCTTATTTTCCCTGTACAAATTAAGCCAATTTGAACCTTTTCCCATTTTGCGTTGAAGCAACATATCGGCCATATTCAACGTTCCAGTACTCATGCCATCACTCACCATCACGATGATATTTTTAGCTTTTCCCTTTGAACCGGGAAATAAAAGCTTACTATTTTTACCCTGACCATTTGCCTGGCTCAAGAATAAACTGCCTAATGCGGCGAGGGAAGAATTGCGAAAAAATTGCCTGCGTTTCATCATGATTAATTTGTTGGATCAAAATTAGCTAAAAATTAAGAAGTAAAATCAGCCTTAAGGTAAAGGTTTTGTTAAATATTTACTTGTTTGCCCGTTTCCACTGACTTATAAATGGCTTCTACGATAATGGTGTCCCTAAGTCCTTCCTCACCGGGAACCAACAGATTTGATTTGGACATTATGGCGGCACAATCTTCATCCATTTGTTTTGCCTGTTGATTTGGCACAGCAAATTTTATCTGGGTGCCATCAGACAGGCTGCCCATATTTCCATTATATGAGGAATGCGGCTCCATTTTCAACCAACCTTTTTCATAATTTATGTGAAGATGATTCATATTCACCCCATAACTGGACATACAGGCAGCTCTGGCACCGCTTGGAAATTCCAGAAAAAACTGAATGGTTTCCTCCACTTCGGTATATATTTCAGGACGGGTTGTTGAAGCCTGGGCTAATACGCTGATGGGTTCTTCGCCGGTAGCTAATCGGGCACCTTGCAGGGCATAAACACCCATGTCGCCCATGACACCTCCGCCCATGGCCTTTTTCTGTTTCCAATGGGTAGAACGGCCATCAAAATATCCGGCAGCACTGGTCAGTAATTTCACTTTCCCAAACTTTTTCTCTTTGGCAACTTGCATATAAGCCTGAATGTTAGGGTCATGCTGACACCTGTAACCAATGGAGAGATTAACTTTATTCTGAGAAGCGGCACGAATCATTTCCATACAATCTGCTACAGAGGGCGCCATAGGTTTTTCACAAAACACCTGTTTTCCTGCATTGGCAGCACGAACTGAAAATTCCTTGTGCATGGAAGGAGGTAAAACAACATAAACTATATCTATGTCCGGATTATTGGCTATGTCATCAAAATTCTGATAGGTATAGATGTTTTTTTCAGGTATATTATATTTTAGTTTCCAGCTTTCAGCTTTTGATGGCGTTCCGGTTACAATGCCAGCGAGGTAGCATTTTTCGGTTAATTGAAGGGCGGGAGCCAGTAAATCGGTGCTGTAATACCCCAAACCAACTAAAGCAACACCCAATTTCTGTTTTTCAGGCCTTGTCGCACCCAAGAGAGGGAGAGATGAAAAAAAGGCAGAGGCACCGACAGCGGAGGAAGCAAGGAGAAAATCTCTTCTTTTCATAATTTAGGGATTATTAGGTAAAGCGTACTAAAAATGGCGTTGATTTAGCTAAAATAACATTTATTATCCTCTTTTTTTTTTAAATAAATTGGAAACTATCCTTATGACACAATTATTTCTAAACATTTACCGACCTCTATTTGTATCCTTTATAAAATATAAATATCATGAAAATGACCTATATTATTGTTCTTGCATTACTTGTATTTTCTGGATTGTATGCCAAAAGTTATCTTAAGATGGGAACAAAAACGGAGGAACAGCCCTATAAAGTGGTGCTAAAAAAGGATAAATTTGAAATCAGATATTATCCGGCAGCTATTTTTGCTCAGGTAAAATCACCGGCAAAAGGGTACAGGAATGAATCTGGAAATCAATTCAGGAAATTAGCCGGATTTATTTTTGGTGGTAATTCTGAATCCAAACAGATTGCCATGACGGCGCCTGTTCACATGGAGAAGTCAGAGGAGGGAAGTGTTATGCATTTCGTAATGCCAGAATCTTTTACAATGGAAAATCTTCCCAAGCCTTTGGACCCTAATGTGAAAATCTCAAAATCGGTACCAGGTTACTATGCTGCCTACGCTTTTGGTGGGTTTGCAGGGGAAGAAAAAATATTAAATGCGGAAGCTGAATTAAAAGCTTTATTGCAAAAGGAAAAAATTGTAACCAAAGGGAATTTCAAGTATTTAGGTTATAATGCACCTTATGAGGTACTTAATCGAAGAAATGAAATGATTGTGGCCGTCGATTATTCCCCGGAAAGTAAGTAAGGACTTAAAAAACAAAGTAGCGCAAAGGGTGGTTAAGGTCCTTTTCAAGGGCCTCCATCTCAGGGGTGAAGCGCTTGCTTTTGTCTTCCCTAATGATGGATATTTGTTCTTTTGCCAATCTGCCGTTGCCTAGCCCTACGTTGCTTAATATATGCAGCCAATTTGAAAAATATTGCAGCCTTTTATCACGCAAATTGAGCAAACTCTTCGCCAAATCTCTCGAATAAGTATATTTTTCCTGTTCGAAATAGATGAAGGTGGATAATAATCGGGCCTTACCAAAAATGGGATCAAGGGGAAAAATGCTGTCTAAATGCAAAAGAGCCTGATCCCATTTTTTGACGCTGGCAAGATGCGCTGCTTTGGAGAGATACAAATTACTTGCATTTCCCCAGGCATCAATCTTATAATCGGGTCGAATATAATGTTTTTTTATAAGTGTTTCATTACCATAGTAGTAGCTTGCATATCTACTCAGAGCCAAAAAGGCCAGAAGGCCGGTCATAGCCGCAACAACAGTCCAGTTTGGTTTTTTAGATGGCATCGGTAATAAAACTAAGGATTAATAAGACTTGGCAAATAAAACACGTTTATTGGATGGTTTACCTGAGTAAATGCAGGTTCCTTCCTCCTCTTCCTGAACAAAAGGAATACAGCGAATAGTCGCTTTAGTAATTTCCTTGATAGCTATTTCTGTTTCACTGCTACCATCCCAATGGGCTGAAATAAATCCAGGAATATCTGAATCAACTAAGGCTTTAAAATCATCAAAGGTATCTACTTTAGTTGTTTTTTGACTTCTAAATGATTTTGCTCTCTGGAAGAGATTTTCTTGAATGTCAAGAAGTAATTGAGCCACGGTTTCGTCAATACCATCCAGACTTGCCGTAAATTTTTCTTTGGTATCCCGTCTGGCAACCTCGATTTCATTTTTCTCTAGATCGCGTTGCCCTAGGGCCAGACGAACAGGAATACCTTTCATTTCATGTTCCGCAAACTTAAAACCAGGCCGGTTTTTCATATCCTGATCATATTGAACGGTAATTCCCTTAGCTTTTAGGTTTTTCATAATTTTATGAACAACCTCGTCAATTTCGGGAGACGGTTTCGGAATAGGAATGATAACCACTTGAATTGGCGCCAGATTTGGCGGTAAAACCAATCCTTCGTCGTCAGAGTGGGTCATAATAAGGCCCCCAATAAGTCGGGTGGAAACACCCCAGGAGGTAGCCCAGACAAATTCCTGATTATTATCTTCTGTTAAAAATTTAACATCGAACGCTTTGGCAAAATTTTGTCCCAAGAAATGGGAAGTGCCAGCTTGAAGCGCTTTTCCGTCCTGCATTAAGGCTTCAATACAATAGGTGTCAACCGCTCCGGCAAATCGTTCATTGGCTGTTTTTACCCCTTTAATAACGGGCATGGCCATATAATTTTCTGCAAATTCTGCATATACATTCAGCATTCGTAGGGTTTCTTCAACCGCCTCACCTTTTGTAGCATGTGCCGTATGTCCTTCCTGCCATAGAAACTCTGTAGTTCTTAGGAATAGGCGGGTTCTCATCTCCCAACGAACCACATTTGCCCACTGATTAATGAGTAGGGGAAGGTCCCGATAGGACTTTATCCAATCTCTGTAGGTATTCCAGATAATAGTTTCAGAAGTAGGGCGAATAATCAGTTCTTCCTCTAATTTTGACGTAGGATCAACAATAACGCCACTGCCGTCGGGCGCGTTCATTAAGCGGTGGTGCGTGACTACCGCGCATTCTTTGGCAAAACCATCAACATGTTGCGCTTCTCTACTCAAAAAACTTTTTGGTATAAATAAAGGAAAATAAGCATTTACATGTCCTGTTTCCTTGAACATTCGATCTAATTGATCATGAATTTTTTCCCAAATCGCAAAGCCATAAGGTTTAATAACCATGCACCCTCTAACGGCAGAATTTTCAGCTAAATTGGCTTTTTTAACAATATCTTGGTACCACTGAGCGTAATCTGTCGATCTGGGTGTTATTTCTTTTGCCATAAAATGCAGAATAAGGTGAAAAAAAGAGTAAAATGTCGAAATGTTAAAATAAATATTATAATTTACCAAACATTAACATCTTTATTGCGACAAAAGTAATAAATTAGATGTTCTATTTAAAAGATGATTTCATTAATTCCACGTTTAAAATAATTGTCATGAAATACGCACTGATTATTACCCTGTTCACTCTGCTGGCTGTCAGTCCTGTGGGTGCACAAATGGATGATGTTTATTACAATCCTGACGAAGTGGTTAAATTAAAAAATAATCCATCTTCCTCTAACAGACAAGGTTCTTACAGACCGGAATCTTATACAGCAAATGAAACGAGTTTCTCTGATGGGGCAGATAGCTATTATGACGATTATGATTTTTATTACACCTCAAGAATTCGTCGTTTTCACAGACCTCTTCAAGGTTTCAGTTTTTTTGATCCATATTATATCGATATGGCTTATTACGATCCGTTTATGAGGTCTGCTACAACCATGTTGATTTACGATGATTTCTATTCTCAGAGAATGTTTAGCAGATTCAATCGCTGGAATAATTTCAACAGTTTTGGAAATTTCAACAGATGGAACAGCTTTGGTATGAATGATCCATTTAGTATGGGATGGAATTCACCGTTTTCAAGATTTGGTGGAATGGGAATGTCTATGAATAGTTTTGGTTGGATTGGTTCCCCAATGATGTTTATGCCTTCTTATAATTTTTATAATTTTATACCTACCTGGGGTAATGGCTACGGTTACAATAATTTTGGCCAGAACAATAATAACAATAATCCAGTAACACCAGTAGATCCATCTAATGGATATTATGGGCCAAGAAGAGGGGGAGGATCAGTAGGTCCGGTTCCTGGTGCGCGTAATCCTGAAATTGGAACTATTGAGAGTTCACCGAGAACAAATCCTGCTGCTGGAAGAAATGTAGCCACAGAAAGAGGTTCCAGAATACCATCTACTTCGCAGGGAACTACGGGAACAGATATGCCAAGGTATGCTCCTTCTGTACAAGGCGCCGGTAGATATCCAACCAGTGAGAGTAGTAGAATACCATCTACAGGTTACTCCCCAAGAACGAGTGATCCTTCTACGGAATATAGCCGTCAACGTCCAAGCACTACCGTTCAGCCAAGAACTTCTTCTGATATTAGAAACAATACGGAAAGAATCAATAGCTCAAACAGAAGTGAATCACCTTCAAGAAGTTTTGAATCGCCTTCATCTTCTCCAAGTTGGTCCACCCCAAGAAGTTCCCCGTCAAGTTCAGGGTCTTCTTCGTCACCTTCAAGCAGCAGTGCGCCATCCAGTGGCGGCAGATCTACGTCCTCTGGGGGAAGAGTTATTAATCAATAATTAAATAACAAATATTGTTATTTTAACATAATTGAACGGGTGGAATATTACGCTGTTATATTCCACCCGTTTTTTTTATTCCTTTTCTAAATAAAATAGCTATGAATTCCCTGTCAATTAAATGGTCTGTTATTTTAATAATTTCCCTTTTGCCCTTCTTTTCAGTTGGACAAACTATTGCAGATGTTATTAGATTTAGTTATCAGGAACCTGGAGGAACGGCTCGATATACCGCAACAGGAGGGTCAATGGGTGCCATTGGTCCCGATCTTAGTTCGGTGAACAGTAATCCCGCTGGCATATCTCTGTATCGGAAATCGGAATTTTCCTTTTCCCCCTCCTTTATCTCAACCAGAACAACGTCCAGACTCATTACAGATAGAAATGGTTCTGCATTGTCCGAAAGTAAACTAGGTATCAATGTTCAGAACTTAGGAATGGTTTTTACTTCCCAGCCTATTTCTGAAAAGTGGAAGCAAATGAATTTTGCCATTACCTTAAATAATTTGAATCATTTTAGTAACACTACCCGGTTTAGTGGAACTTCCCAGGGCACTCTTTTACAAAGATTCCAGGAAATTGCCAATTCTGATATTGGGTTGGACGATTTTGAAACGGGTATTGCCTCCGAAGCTGGCGCGCTATATGATCTGAATGGCGATGGTAAGTATGATATTGATTACCAATTATCTCCAAAAGCTCTTTTACAAAGGGAACAGGAAATTCAAAATACAGGTTCGTTGAGTGAGTTGGCATTTTCTCTTGCTGGAAATTACAATGAAAAGGTATCTATAGGTCTTACCGTGGGCGTTCCTTTTATTTCCTATTATAATGTAAGGAATTATGCAGAAGTGGATAAAGTAAAAGCACCTGGCGGCGTTCCTTATTTTAAAGATTTGAGTTACAGGGAAGAATTAAGCACTACCGGCGGAGGAGCTAATGCGAAGTTGGGCGTTATTGTGAAGCCACAACCCAATATTCGTATTGGTATGGCTGTTCACACACCCACTTTCTTTAATGTTTCTGATATTTATCAAAATGAACTTACTTATAATTATTTTGAAAATGCGAATGAAACAGGTGCATTTTTAGGAAGTGAAGCCACCGCTGAAGGAAGTTTTGAATATAGGTTCAAAACGCCATGGAGGTATTTTGGGAATGTCGGTCTTGTTTTAGGTAAAAAGGGTTTTATTAGCGGGGAAGTGGAATATGTTAATTATGCTTCTAATAGATTTAATTATAATGGCTTTGAAGAAGCTGAAAATGAATCTAATATAGAAATTGCCGGAAGACTTGGGCAGGCGGTGGCTATTAGAATGGGCGGAGAAGCGGTCATTAGTAACGTCTATCGTTTAAGGGCAGGACTACAGTTTTATACCTCTCCTTTTAAAGATGACGAAACCTCAAAAACCATACTAAGTATAGGTGGAGGAAGAAGAGGAGAAAAATATTTCTTTGATGTCTGCTTTAGATATAACCAGTTCAATGAAGTGTTTTTTCCATATCTAACGCAAAATGCACCTCTTCAAGAGGTGGACAAAGCGATAATGAAGCAATCCTTGATTTTTACAGTGGGTTCTAAATTTTAAAGTTTCCTCATTATTTTGCCCATAGACCCAAAGTCGGATAAGCGCCTTGCTCCGTTATCATTTTTAATGCTTCCTTGACAAAAGGCTTGTCTTCCTGATAGGTAACTCCAAACCATTGTGCTGCAGATGGTATGACTACTATTTTTGCCTTATCAGAGGCAATAAGCTGGTCTGCAACCAATGGTATGTAGTATTCTGCTTTTGGGTGGTCCTTGTTTTCTTCAATAAATTCAATAAAACCCAAACGCAGATATTCAAAAATGGAAGGATGAAAGCCCCAGAAATTCATGGAAACCAGTGTTTTTTCATTCAACGAAACCTTGGTACCATTTAAATCGCCCGTAATCTCCTGATCGTTTTTAATGATTTGATGGGTTTCAGCAATACTGGTTAAAAATCCAGAGTCATTACTGGTGCATACCCCTCTGGAAACAGCCCCAAAATCGGAAAGGGTATTATTCAAATAATAGCCAATCATAGCATGTTTTTCGGGAGAACATTCCGTGGTTAGAAATTTTGCCATAATAGCAAAACTATCAAAGCCATAAAAATCATCAGCGTTAATAACAGCAAATGGTTCTTTAATGACATCTGCTGCGACCAGAACGGCATGGCCGGTACCCCAAGGTTTTTCCCTCTCGGGTATAGGAGGAAGTCCAGCTATTGGCGAGGATGACTCTTGAAAAACATATTCAACGGGGATAATATTTTCAAAAGTAATGCCTATTTTTTTCTTAAAAGGTTGCTCAATAGATCGGCGAATGATAAAAACTACCTTACCAAATCCAGCTTTGATTGCATCATACACTGAAAATTCCAGAATGGTTTCATCATTTAAACCAACAGGATCTATTTGTTTTAGTCCACCATAACGAGACCCCATGCCAGCGGCCAAGACCAATAAAGTAGGTTTCATTTTATATTTTTATTAATTTCTATAATCTAACGGAGGATTTCTATC
>CAMDWC010000084.1 GCA_945878825.1 Haliscomenobacter hydrossis DSM 1100 | reverse complement strand
AAGGAATAGTCAAAAGGTCTTATTTTTACAGTTTCCTGAAATACTGGAAACATATCATAAGAAAATAATTTACCTTTAAACTGGACCTGATTTTCCTGAAATTTATCCAGGCCTGGAAAAATAAAGGGAGACAGCGCAAAATAAAATGAGTCTCTTTTGAGGGTAGTATCCTTTGCAAAATCACCATCATAAAAAATAGTGCCCCCCGTTCTGCTATTTAGCACGGGAAAAGTAGAAATATTTTCTTTTCCCCCTTTATTTTCAGGTGCATCAACAGCTAAGGTTCCAGCGAAAGAATTTATTTCCGAGGTAAGTGAAAAAGCGTTGGGCATTTTCGATGAATCAGTAGGCGATTCCTTCAGAAATATCCTAAATCTTTTAATACTATCGAGTTTTATTTGATTTTGCTTGTAATTATACTCGAAATTTGTTCCTTCAAAATCAGTAAATCCTGCTTTTAATACCCCTGAAAAACGCATAACTCTTTCGGGAAGAAGGGTAATCTTGTTCTCGGTAGGTAATAATCTTACCCGATGCAAAGGGGAAAAATCTAAAAAATTTACTGCTTGAATTTGAATATTTTTATTGTTAAGCGTAAGCCAGGCATTGACTCCATCTGTTTTAGAATCAATGCGTAATCGATCAAAATCACGTTTACCCAACGCTGCTTCAACGGTTAACCGAACCTTATCGTTAACTATAATCTGGTTTTTCTCTTCCTGAAATTCAATATAACCTGACGCTACCCATTCATACAATAAGGATCTAATATTTTCCAGAGAATATTTAGGATTCAATTGTGGGGCTAAAATACGGGCATCGAAAGTCGTACTTTGTTTTTCCTGACATATTTGATACAATAATTGGAGTGGATTTTGAGTAGAAATACCTTTTAAGCCCTCAAATTCATTTTCATTAAAGAAATTAAGGGATTCAAAACGAACGAATGGCTTTTTTAAAACGGGTATAGCTTCCCTACCGATCATAACAGAGTCATTATCAATTTGCATGACTAACTCTTCGGCTTGAATAGAAAATTTGTGAGCAGAGCTATAAAATAAATTTCTTCCTTTCCCTTTTTCGCCTCTTCGCAATAAAAGGGTTCGGGACTTTGTATTATAGTTAAAAATGAGTTCCGGATGAACTATCGAATCAGTACCTAAAAACAAGGTTGATTTTACTTTTTGACTACTTAACTGATCTGCTCTTTTGAGAATAAATTTTTCAGACGCACCGACAAAAGCAGTTCTCGCTTTATTATTTACCAAGGTAATTTTCGCAGGATTATCAAATGAGCCAAAACCAATCACGGATTTACCTTCAAGGGCAAAGCCGCCTATAAATTTAATACCCTCGCCAAATTGGTTGATGACTAAGTTATCTTTCAAAGAATTGAATCTGGGAAAAGAAATAAGAGAGGAATCAGGTTGAAAAACCATTTGATCCTGAAAATTACCTACGATAAGATTTTTTCCAAAATAGGAAGGATAGCTTAACTGAACGCTATCGGCCTTAAACTTATTAAGATTTAAGTCCAGGGAATAATTTTTAAGCAGCACAAAAACACTTTTGTCCAGACCAACCCTGGACCAATCGCATTTCCCACCTGCGCCGATCCATTGATTATTTAATGGAAAAAGAACACCTGACGTCTCAAAAATATGGATCGTATCTGTTTTGTACCCAGTAGAAAGTTGCGCTTTACTAAAAATGAGTTTAGGTTCCTGATTTTCCCATA
Source organism: Haliscomenobacter hydrossis DSM 1100 (assembly GCA_945878825.1). Lineage (GTDB taxonomy): Bacteria > Bacteroidota > Bacteroidia > Chitinophagales > Saprospiraceae > BJGN01. The sequence continues at coordinate 10,121 of CAMDWC010000084.1, read as the reverse complement.
CCCAAGAATATTTGCCGCCCCTCAGCGTCCAATTGGCTCCTCCTCCACTTGAAATTAACTGACGACCTACAAACGAAGAGGAAAGCGTCAGAAAATCATTGATTTTAAATGGGGTATATTTATCGGGTAGCGCGAGTAGAGATTGAAAGGAGGTATGCCAAGAGTTAAATCCATCATCGTTTTGCGTATTGGATTTTAACAACGCTACAAAATCTAAATAAGCGTTTATATAGGGAATCAAGGGTAATTTTCTTCCCCACAAGGTCGTCAACGTCTGGTAGATTAACTTCTTTTGCGTTTCGCTGTAGGCAGACGATTGAATATCCAATGCATAAAGATTATATTTTTCCAGTAAATCCTTATTATTTAGTGCTAAGACAGACTTATTGATAGTTTCCCAAAAAGCCACTGGATCTTTGGGTAAGGTATCGACCCGCTGAGAAAAAACGGAGTGCAAGGGCAACAGCGACAAAATTAAAATAAGCCTCAATATTAACATGTACTATGATTGTAAAAAATTACCTGTTAAAAACGCCCATCATCCAATCTCCTTTCTGATTTTTATACTTTAAGTTTAGACCTTGCGAAGAGGCTTTATCCATAATCAAATCCCAATCGGACCATAAAATACCAGAAATAATTAATAGACCGGAGGTACTTAGTTGATTTTTTAACGTAGGAAGTTCATCGAGTATTACATTCCTATTGATATTTGCCAGTATCACATCTTGATTTGACAGTGTAACAGCGTTCAAATCTCCTATAAAAACATCTATTTTATCCATTACGCCATTCAGATTAGCATTATCTATGGCATTTTCCACGGCAGGCTCTTCAATATCGAGCGCGATGACCTTTTTTGCCCCTAATTTTACAGCAAGGATAGCCAATATACCCGTTCCACAGCCAAAATCGAAAACGAAGGTGTCCTTAAAAGGGATATTTTCCATGGCCTCCATCATCATATAAGTAGTTTCATGATGACCTGTGCCGAAAGCCATTCTGGGTGTAATAACCAATTCGTGTTTAAACCCAGTAACAGATGGGTGAAAATCTGCCCTGACGTAGCAAAAATCATTTACACTAATAGGAGAAAAGTGACTTTCCCACTGAATATTCCAATTTTCCTCGGGTAAATTTTCCACGGTATAAACAAATGGAAAAGATTGAGACAAGACAGACAGATCCTCAAATAGACTATCCGGAGAAATATTTCCGGGAAGAAAAGCATGTATTATCGCGCTTTCCTCTTCAAAAACATCAAAAGGATAATTACCGAGCATTGCTAGCAAAATGTCTGCATCGGTATCATCATTAAATGAGAAACTAAAACGATAATAATTCATAGTAAAAATTAATCTTTCCTCTCTGTTGCGAGCAGCGTATTTTGAATAAGAGCCATAACGGTTAATTGTCCTACGCCCCCGGGAACAGGAGAAATATAGGAAGAAACGGGTTCTACCGATGGGAAATGCACATCACCTGTCAATCGAAATCCCTTTGGATTCGAGCTATCTTCAACTCTATTGATACCAACATCGATCACTACCGCACCGGGTTTGACCATATCACCTGTTATAAATTCAGGAATTCCCGTAGCTGCAATAAGTATATCAGCCTGCAAGGTAAATGATTTCAAATCTTGCGTATAACTATGGCATAACGTGACCGTTGCATCCCCTTGTTTACCTTTTCTTGACAATAAAATGGACATGGGTGTACCCACAATGTGGCTTCTTCCAACGACTACCACATGCTTTCCTTTTGTAGGAATTTCATAACGGGATAGCATTTCTAAAATCCCCTTAGGTGTGGCAGACAGAAAACAAGGTAAACCCAGCATCATTTTACCTAAATTGATTGGATGAAAGCCATCTACATCTTTTTCAGCTTTAATGGCCAGCGTAATCAGGTGTTCATTGATATGCTTGGGCAATGGAAGTTGTACAATAAAACCGTCTATTTCGGGGTTATCATTCAAATTTTCTATCAGATGGAGAAGGTCATTTTCGGAAATGGTGTCAGGTTCTTTAAACAAAGTAGAAGTAAATCCTACCTCTTCACACGATTTCACCTTGTTGCGAACGTAGGCCATACTAGCTGGATTTTCCCCAACGAGAATAGCGGCCAGATGAGGTATTTTTTTTTCCTCTGCAGCGCGTTTCAATACTTTCTCTTTAATTTCAGATTTAATCTGAGTGGCTAATTTTTTTCCATCTAATAAGGTCATTCGATAAATGTTAATTTCATTTAAAAGTGGACTAAAAAAAATAAATACCCTGTAGCAAATGTAGTTTTTTCTACATTTGTTTAACGAATTAATATTTCATATAGTTGTGAACTTAAAAAAAACCATTTCTTTTCTTTGTAGTAGGCTTTTTCCTTGTAAAAACATTGGATTGGTTGTTTCAATGTTTTTTGCTTTAACTAACGCTGCGTTATCACAGGAAGCTGAAATTCGACGAACAGAAGTTTGCACCTGGCCTTTACCCACTTTAACGGATACTTTTCTATGTCCTGGTGCCTCTCTTCAAATACATCTGGATACCTTAGTTGGAAATCTTCAAAGAGACACCTTTCGTTTTAATCCCCTGGAAACATTAGATGGAAGACTTCACAAACCCTTTTCACCACTGAAAATCAATCTACAGGTAAAAAATTTACCTAAAGAAAAAATAAATTTAAAAGATTATAACCTTACGAAGATTTGCCTTGATATATATACACCACGGGCAAGTGATTTAGAAGTATGGTTAATTCCCCCCAGTGGAAATATTGATCGTGTTTTGGAGTTGGTCAGTCCGGGAAATGCAAGTAATAGTCCTGATCTTCTACAAACGTGCTTTACACCGGGAGCCACCGCGACCCTTTCCACCGGAAATACTCCCTATACCGGTGAATTTTCTATTGCCGGCAGCTGGTCGGGACTTATGGGGGAAGATTTGAATGGAAACTGGCAACTATGGGTGAGTGATCGGGTAGCTGAAACGGTTCCTGGTTTAGTCCAAAGTATTTCCCTGGTTTTTGAAACTAAGCCAGCTTATCAAGTTAAATGGGCACCCAAAGCGGGCATTTCCTGCCTCAATTGCAAAGATCCCGTATTTAATCCAACCGTAACCACAGACTATCCCGTTCAGTTAATAAATAGTTCAGGATGTGTATTCAACGATACTTTAACGATTGAATATAGGGACAAAACCTTTGGACCTATTTTTACCTGCGAACCAAAAGGTCCGGGATTAATAGATGTAAGCTGGCAACTTCCTCCTTTTTTAATAGGAGAAACATATACTGGAAGTATTCTTCAAAGGGGCAAAGCGGCGATCAATTTATCAACCTCTGGAAATCAAAAATATAGCTTTACTGGTCTTTTGCAAAAAGATAGCATTACTGTTAATTTTAAATTACCCCTCATAGATGGCGTTATGTGTCAACCTATTGACACTATTTTTCAATGTGTTTTTCCACCCTGTGAACTGGAAATCATTGAAAAGGCAAATATTCCCATCAGCTGTTTTGGTTCAGAAGATGGCCTGTTGATCTTATCTTTTTCCAAAGGCTTTACCCCCATATCTTTAACAAAAGACGGCCAACCAACCGGTATAAAAATAGAGCGTTTGAAAGCGGGTATTCATACCTTTGTGGCCACTGATTTTTTAGGCTGTCAAACCAAACGCGTGGTAAATTTCATTGAACCCAGTCCAATCAAACCCAACATAAGCTTATTAAAACCGGCCCTATGTTTTGATTTGGCGGGTGCTCAATTAAAATCTGAACCTACTGGGGGAAATGGCGGTTATACATTTCGCTGGCAACCAGATGGTGGAACATCGACTACAACCAACCTAATAAAACAAGGGTCTTACGCCCTTATTATCACAGATGTCAAAAGTTGCGTTGGTAAAGATTCATTTATAATTCAATCTCCACCTCCCATCGTTGGAACCATTGTTAGCACCCCCACTATTTGCTCAGGTTCAGCAACAGGTACCTTAAAGGTAACAGTGACAGGAGGCGTCTTACCTTACCGTTTTATGTGGAATAATGGAAACACCAATACCGATATTACGAACTTACCGGCGGGCCCCTATGCATTGACTATTACAGACCAGAACCAATGCAATCATACGGTTAATACGGTCATCGCTCAGGGGGCGAGTGTTTTAAAGATTGATTCCAGTCAAATTACGCCTGTTTCATGTTATGGAAATGGAGACGGATTAGCGAGAATTTTCGTAAGTGGAGGTTCAAAACCATATCAGATAAAATGGAGTGATCCTTTGGCACAGGCAGGCAATCTGGCAAACAGATTAGCTACGGGGTCTTATTTTATAAATATCACCGACGCAAAAGGTTGTGCCCTTCAGCATCAAGTACTTATAACTAGCCCTTTGCCATTGCAAATGAATATTCAATCCCGTAATCTGACTTGTTTGAATAAAAATGATGGCGATATAGAGGTTTTTCCTGCTGGTGGAAGCCTACCCTACCAGCTTCTTTGGTCAGATAACTCCACCGTAAAAAAAAGAATCAATTTACCAGCGGGTGATTATGCTGTCACTTTGACAGATGCTAATCAATGTAAAATAACAGAAAAGGTAAGCATCAATAATCCGTCAAATCCACTTAAAATAAGTGCCATTCAAACTTACAATGGTTGTTTTGGTAAAAAAGAAAATACAGTTCAAGCGTCAGTTACCGGGGGAAGTCCCGCCTATTTTGTGTTTTGGAACACCGGTTTTAACGGATTGTTATCGTCCAATTTAGATACCCTTCCTTATCAAATCAAAGTAAATGATGCGCAGGGCTGTCTTGATTCCATACAAATAAAACCCGTTGATCTGCCTGAAATAAAGCCTGAAATTGATATTAAGGCACCCTCTTGTTTTAATGATCAAAATGGAGAAATATCACTCACTAAATTGAATGGTAGAGAAGGTATTGACTTTTCACTTTTTCGTTATCAATGGAGTAGCGGTCAAAGAACACCTTTAGTAAAAGGGTTGTTAGGAGCTGAAAATTATACTTTAACTGTCACAGATGCGAAGGGTTGTACAGGTATTTCAAGGGGATATATGAGAAATCCGTTACCTGTAATCCTTACCCTAGAAGGTACTGACCCTACTTGCAATGCTGGAAAAGATGGAAAAATATGGCTAAAATCAATTCAAAGTGAGGTAAATATCTCTTTTTACTCCTGGAGTGCTGCTAATCAAGCTGCAGCAAAAGATACTATTTTTAATTTGACTGCCGGAAATTATCAACTGACCGTAACCAATGTAGCGGGATGTAGAGGAAGTACTTTTTTTATTTTAAAAGAACCTCCCGCTATCCTGGTAAATCAATTTAAAAAGGGAAATGCTTGTTTTGGTTATGCTGAAGGTGAAGCTGAAATATCGGTCACAGGCGGTAATCCAGGATACAACATTTTGTGGTCCGATGGGAATGCTTCTTTTAAAAGGCAAAATATGAAAGGAGGGACCTACGATATCTCTATAACTGATGCCCGGAATTGTCTAAAAATGGAAAAAGTTACCATTTATCAGCCCGAAAAAACGGTGTTAGACTTCGATTTAGACAGTGTAAGTTGCTTTAGAAAGTCAGATGCCATCTTAAGCTTTGTCGCTTTTGGTGGTAAAGGCCCTTTTGTTTATAGTTTTGATAAGACAACCTGGCAAACGGGGAATCGCATTAGTAATTTAAGTGCTGGAAAATACACTCTTTTTCTAAAAGATGCCAATAGCTGTCTGACGGATACTACTTTCAATATCCCTGAACCCCTCTTTTTTAGTATTGATTTAGGCCTTGAGATTATTAAAGCAAATTACAACCAGAAAATATCCCTTATTCCATTACTTTTCAATGGTTCGGCACCTATAAAATACCAATGGTCATTACCCGATAGCACGGCTTTATCCTGTTTACGTTGTAAAGAGACCCTATTTACAGCCAATAGAACCATGGAAATAAATCTGTCGGCGACAGATAGAAATGGATGCATTGCTAAGGACGGAGTAAAAATACTGGTGAATCAGCAAAGAAATATAGCGATACCAACGGCATTTAGTCCCAATAATGACAGCCAAAATGATATTTTGATAGTTCACGGAGTCGACATGGCAAAAATACTTCAATTTAAGATCTACGACCGACTGGGCAATATAGTTTATCAGGATGCCGATTTTTACACCAATGAAACAAGCCGCGGTTGGAATGGTACTTTTAGGCAAATGGAAGTGCCCGTTGGAAATTATGAGTGGTTTTGTACCGTCGAATATTCCGATGGGTACAAGGATTATTTGCGTGGACAAACCCAATTGATTCGTTAATTTTACAAAATGATTATTGAAAGAACTACGTTTGCCTTGCTCCTTTATTTCTCCTCGGTCTTTCAAGTTAATGGACAAGACCCTGTTTTTTCTCAAATTACCTCACAACCCCTATTGGCCAATCCAGCCTTTGCGGGGCTTCATACGGGAGAAGTTAGAGCAAGCATTCAGTTTAAAAAACAAAGCGAATTGCCGACTTCGTCTTACAAAAATCAACTGTCGGCTTTTGGTATTGATACCAGATACAAAGCAGGAAGCAAGGATTTCTGGACTTTACAAGGATTAATTTCTTCATTCAAAATAGGCGATCCTTCTTTTGTACATCAAAAAGTAAGTCTTGGTGGTGGATATTTAAAACTGCTCAAAGCAGGTCGATATGGTAAAGGAACGCAATATCTGAGCCTGGCATTCCAATTTGGGTTGGAGCAAACTTTTTTAGCCAGTAATACCTGGTTTTCTAATCAATACGACACAAATCTTGGTACTGTGAATACAACTTTGCCCAGTGGAGAACCTACCGGCATTACCTATGCCTCTTCTTTAATACCCGATCTGAATGCTGGCGTTCTTTGGTCCAACAGTTGGAGTAAAAATACGGGTATTTATGCGGGCGTTAGCCTGTTTCATATTAATGAGCCAAAAACGGGATTTATTCCCAATGCTGATACCCGACTGGAGAGAAAAACAACCCTTATTGCGGGGGGAGAATGGTCTTTAACGGAAAACACACATATTTTACCCGTTTTTTACTATCTCGTACAGGGGCCGCACCAAAGAATCAGCCTTGGAACCCCCTTGCGCTTTAATCCACGCGCCTGGAATGATCAGGCACTAAGGGCCGGAATCTGGCTGCATGGTAATCAGTCAGATAATGGAAAATGGTTTTTTGGCGAAATAACTTTTCAGACCATTTTTGAACTAAAAAATATTCAACTTGGCTTAGCCTATGCTATAGGTCAGAAACCTATTCAAACAAGTAGTTTTAGCAGAAATTCATTTGAAATAAATTTTACCTGGATAAAACCTGCAGATTACAAAAAGAAAATCATTTGTCCACGCATTTAAATAATAAAGAACGCGAACTAAATGTACTGAGGATTAAGGGTTTCTGGGAACTAGCATTTTAGGTACATTCCCCTCCCCAACTTTACCATGTTGCAAATGAGCATTGGAAAAAGTGATGGAGGCGAGAAATGATTCTGCCTCTGTCTGCTCAATGCCAGGTTCATAAGCATAGCCTGAAAAAGAAAGTGATTCCTTTTGATTAAACAAAAACAAGCCTACTATCAGTAGAAAAGTAGCCGCAATACTGCTATAACTTAATCGAATCAACCTCCTTCTAAATTTCTTTTGTTGAATTCGAGCCCATACCTCATTTGATGGCTCTTTTTCCAATTTATTCAATTCTTCAGACACTTGATCCCAGGAGGACATTTTATTATTCATATCATTAAAATTATTCAGCATCATTATCTTCAGTTTTTGAATGTCCTGTCTCCAGATGAGTTAACCCAAGTTGCTTCCTTATGCTTCTTTTTGCATGAATCAATTGCGATTTAGAGGTATTAACACTGATACCCAAAAGTTGGGCAATCTCTTTATGCTTATAACCTTCAACCACATATAAATTAAAAATAATTTTATAACCATTTGGCAAAGCATCGATTACCCGCTTCAGAGCCTCAATATCTTTCTCCATTATAAAAGAAACATCCAAGTCAACTTTAGCCTCATTCAAGGTCTCAATGCCTACGGTAATCATTTTATTTTTTCTTAAAAACATCAGGCAATCGTTGACTACCAATCTTTTCATCCAACCTTCGAAGCTTCCCTCTTTTTTAAAGGTATCTAATTTTGTGAAAATCTTAAAAATAGATTCAACCAGCACATCTTCAGCATCATCACGTCGGGGAATATAGCGAAGGATAAGCGCTAAAAACCTTGGAGCATACTTTTTATACAAGAATTCCTGGGCTGTATGGTCCTGTTTTAAGCAAAGCTGAATTATCAATGATTCCTCCATAAAAAATATAAACCCTTATAAACAAAGGCAGAAAAAGGATATTTTTATGATAAGATGCAAAATTGCATCCCTTGGGTGCAAGGTTATGAAAGAATTATCGCAATTTTGCGGTAAATTTTAAGAATTTTCAATGAATCATTCAGAAATAAGAGGCAAAGCCATTCCAGAAGGATTTGAGCCAGCCATTTGGTGTGCCAAATTAGGAACGCCTTTATATGTTTACGATGCCGATGAAATGGCAAAACAGGTAGCAGCTTTTAAAGCCGCATTTTCTGTAGAAGATTTGCATATCCATTATGCATGTAAAGCCTTGACTAATATTAATGTGTTGCGCCTAATGAAAAAATGGGGGACAGGATTAGATACTGTTTCAATAGAAGAAATCAAGATTGGTTTATTGGCGGGGTTCAAACCGAATGACATCATGTTTACTCCTAACATGGTTGGCTTTGAAGAAATAGCCGAGGCTGTTGAAATGGGGGTTCGTATAAATATTGATAATTTACCTTTTCTTCTTCGTTTTGGTCAGGTATTCCCGGAAACCCAGGTTTGTGTCAGGCTAAATCCCCATATTCTGGCAGGCGGTAATATTAATATTTCCGTTGGCCACACGCATTCTAAATTTGGTATTTCCTTTGAACAGATAGGTGATATAAAATCTATCCTTTCCAAAACAGGATTGAAGGTAGAAGGTCTGCATATACACATTGGCTCTGACGTAAAAGATGCTGAATCTTTTGTTAAGGTAGCTGATATGCTGTTTGACATAGCGGTACAATTCCCTGATTTAGCCTTTTTAGATTTAGGCGGAGGATTTAAAATAAACTATAAACCGGAAGATAAAAAAGCAGATATTAACGAATTAGGTAGATTACTTAGTGCTTCTTTCAATCAATTCTGCCAAAAATATGGCAGGACTATATCCCTTATTTTCGAGCCGGGGAAATATTTGGTAAGTGAAGCCGGCTACTTTTTTACGCAGGTAAATGTGGTAAAACAAACGCCTTACGTTTTATTTGCCGGTGTTGATTCTGGATTTAATCATCTGATCAGGCCCATGTTTTACGATGCATATCATCATATTACCAACTGTTCCAATCCCGATGGCGCTTTATTAGCTTATGACATAGTGGGCAATATATGTGAAACAGACACCTTTGCCAAACAGCGGGAATTACCTGAAATAAAAGAGGGCGATATCCTGTGTTTTCATAATGCCGGAGCTTATGGTTACACCATGGCTTCAAATTATAATTCAAGACCAAGACCAGCGGAAGCACTATTTATGGATGGAGGTCTGCATTTAATAAGGAGGAAAGAAACCTTGGAAGACATTTTACAAACTCAAGTTGAATTAGAATTTTTAAAATAGGATACAAAACAATCCTTAAAAGTGAAAAATATGTCCTTGTCAGCGCGCTATCAACCCCAGGAAACAGAAACAAAGTGGTATGATTATTGGCTAAAAAAAAATTATTTTCATTCAGAACCTGACGAAAGGGAGCCATTTACGGTAGTCATCCCACCACCCAACGTTACCGGTGTTTTGCACATGGGGCACATGTTAAACAACACGATACAGGATATTCTGGTAAGGAAAGCAAGATTATCGGGTAAAAATGCCTGTTGGGTGCCTGGAACCGATCATGCCAGTATTGCTACAGAAGCTAAAGTGGTAAGATTATTAAGAGAGCAGGGAATTAAAAAAGGTGATATCGGAAGAGATGCCTTTTTGGAACACGCTTTTGCCTGGAAAGATAAATACGGAG
>CAMDWC010000083.1 GCA_945878825.1 Haliscomenobacter hydrossis DSM 1100 | reverse complement strand
TCCTTTGCGGTGCTGTTATTCCGTTGATATGGGGTATCGTCCATCGTGGTGCGGGGGAAGACGAGCTTCCAGTTCGCGCTGCGGACCGCCTCTAGTTTCTCCCTGTTGTAGTAGAAGAACGCTTCGTGAGGACTCGGCGCACCAGGCTTGGTCATCAACGGGAGAATGTCCTTTCCATCGATGATCCGGTCCTGCGGAGGCTGCGCTCCAGCGATCCTGGCCACCGTCGGCAGGAGGTCCATCGAGGACGCGATTTCGCTACTGACCATGCCGGCTGGGATGTTACCCGGCCAGCGGATCACGCACGGAACACGCACACCGCCTTCACGCGTGGTCGCCTTCGCCGCCCGCAGCGGGAAGGCCTGGCCGCGCTTGTCGTAGGGACCGCGGGTGTCCGGTCCATTGTCCGAGGTGAACACGACGATCGTCTGGTCTGCCAGCCCAGTTTCATCGAGTGCCTTCAAAACCTCGCCGACGCCCGAGTCCAAGTGCTCTACGACGTCGCCATACAAGCCCCGCGCTGATTTGCCGCGCAAGCGGTCTGGGAGATGTAGCGGGATGTGCGGCGCGCTGTAGGAGAGATAGAGGAAGAACGGTTCCTCGCGCTTCTCCCGCACAAACTTCACCGCCTCCTCGGTGAACCGTTCGTTGAGCGTCTTCTGGTCGGGCTTCGGCTCGACGATGGTGTCGTCGCGATGAAGAACAAAGGGCGGCATGTCGTTGGGGAACATCATCCCGTAAAACGAATCGAAGCCATGCTGGCGCGGGCTGAACGAAGGCAGATGCCCGAGGTGCCACTTACCGACACACCCGGTGGCATAGCCGCGTCCCTTCAGAATTTTAGCTAAGGTGACCTCCTTGGGGTTCAGCCCCTCTGCATGCGCATTGCTAAGGACGTCCGCACCCTTGGGGCCGAAGCTCGACATGCCCATCCGCACCGGGTAACAGCCCGTCAGGAGAGCGGCACGCGATGGCGTGCAGACGGACGATGGAGCGTAATAGTCCGTGAACCTGACACCTTCGACTGCGAGCCGGTCAATGTTTGGTGTCTGGATCTGCTCAAATCCCGGCCGGCCATCCTGCGTCCAGTAGCAACCGAGATCATCATAGCCGAGATCATCGGCGAGGATGATGATGACGTTGGGTTTCGACGCGGGCTTCGGCTTATCGGCACCGTTCACTGTGGCTGGTTTTTGTGACCATACATGAACAGTTATCAGCAAACATGCGATGCTTAACCCTACATAATTTTTCATATTTGTCTTACTATTTCTTTTGATTTTTGATGTTGACCTTAAGTTTACTTGTTTCTCTTTTATGGAACACGATCTAGCTGGTGAACGCTGACGTAATAGGCGCCGCAGATCTCCTTACCCTGATCGTCAAGAAAGGTACCACGCAGCATGGTCTGCCCCTGCTTGAGGGATAAGGTGAACGACACGAACGCATCGGATAAAGCAACGTCTTTTTCGCCCTTGAACTCGCCAACAGCAAGCCGTGCCTTCACAATAGGAAATGACGTGCCTGCGGGAAGTGGATAATGCCCGAGCATGGAGTTCCAAGCAGGCACCGTGCCACAGATGGCGGTATTCGCCTCCTCCGGCCATCGGCGAAGAGCGATTTCGTAGTTACCGTCGCGGGCCACTTGGATGAACCATTGATCCATAGTATAGGTACCTTTACGCACCATGTCTGGAGAGAGCCCTTTCTGATTATATTGGGTTGACGGCAACAGCGTGAGTGGATTCTCATGGTCGTCGCCAACGATAATGGCGCTGCGCTTGGTTGTCCATGGCTCCACGTCTTTCCACCATTGGGCATAAGCTTTGCCCAGCTTCGCGACGATCTCCGGTTGTTTGGCGCTTACATCCTTCTGCTGGCCCGGGTCGGTGGCAAGGTCATATAATTCGCTTTCCACCAAACGCCAGCGGCCCCACATGACAGCCAAAGGTTTTTGCGCGGGATCAATGCCCGGGGTGGCTTTCCGGGGATAACCGTGTTGAACAATCAATATCCGGTCAGGCGGCTCCTGCCCTGCTTTTTGGAGCACTGGCGCGAGGTTGATGCCGTCAAATTTGGCCTCAAGCGTTTGCTTCAGGCCGCACAGCCCGATTAGCGTCGGCACGAGATCCTGCACCTGTGTTAGGCCAGACACTTCGCCCGGCGGCCGCAGTCCGCCGGATGGCCAACGGACAAACAACGGTGAGCGATGGCCGCCCTCCCAGGGCGTCGCCTTGCTTCCGCGCATCCCGGCGTTGTATAGGTCCGACATATGGGCGCTGCCATTATCATTGAGAAAAATCAAAATCGTATTATCTCGCAGACCTGATTGGCGGAGAAAAGCATCAAGTCGTCCCATATTTTCATCCACATTAGCCAACATGCCGAGGATTTGCCGGTGATCCGGTTTCTGATCCTTGTAAGGCTCGCAATACTTTTCCGGCACAATCAGTGGAGTATGGATAGAGGGTAACGGCAGATAGCATAAGAACGGCTCGCCGCCTGAACGCCGCTGATTCATCCACGTTATGGCTTCGGTGAACACAATGTCGTTCACGTAACCTTTGAACTGAACCGGCTTGCCGTTGGATCGGCGGAGCCATGGATCAACATAGTCGTTGCACCAGGTATCGTTAGACTCGCCAACAAACGCCGAGTTGAAATAGAGCACATCCTTGAAGCCGCGGTCCTGAGGGCGGAAAGGATAATTGTCGCCCAAGTGCCATTTGCCGAACTGCCCTGTGCGATAGCCGTTAGCGGCGAAGATATTGGCCACCGTTGGCAAATCGGGGCGAAGTAACATTTGTGACCCTGCTACAACGCTGGCACCGTTGCGGAAGTTATCCACGCCGGTCATCAGTTGTGAGCGGGTAGGAGTGCAAAATGGAGTAACGTGGAAGTCGGAAAACCTAACGCTTTCACCGTGAAGCTTGTCCACGTTGGGAGTCTTCGCCACCGGGTTGCCGTGGCATGAGTAGTCGCCATATCCTGCGTCATCGACCAAAATAATTATGACATTAGGTTTGGTTTTGTTTGCATTTGTGCCTGCAACTGAGGATGGTTTTTGCGCCCATACTTGAACAGTTATCAGCAAAAATGCTACACTCAATCCTACATAATTTTTCATAACTTTCTTCATTTTACGTTTTTTGATGTGCTTATTCTTTTTGATTTATAAAGCATTACACTTTTACATCAATACAAATTATTGTTTCATTTCATTTTCATCCATACGTTAAATGACTAAAAATTGACCATCCTTCAAATCTTCAATTGTTTATTTTATCCAATTGTCGGTACGGAAAGAGGGTACCGGAAGACCCGCCGTATTGTATAAATAGCCTTTTGTTTTAGGGAAATTGCAAAACCCGTAACGAACCGCCATTGGAGCTTTCACTTTTGCCGAAAAAACCTTCACTTCTTTATCAATAATTAATTTGGCCGGATAGAAAATGCTGTCTGCTCCGGCAACTTCAAAACATTCCACTTCTTTCCCAAAACTGGTAAACCCATTGGGCGCATTATCGAATTTAAGAATGGCAACGCTATCCTTTATTGTAACACTGTTGAAGGTGGGCATTTTGTAAGACAGTCCTTTACACCCATACGTTTCAGATAATGACCAATAGGCCAATCGATTGGCTACAATGGCCTTTTCTGCTGGGTGAATATTTTTTTCTTCGCCTAAATCGAAGGTTGAAATCATACCTGAATTTGGAATCAATGCCATGGATTTCAGCTGCTCATCGCGTAGTAAAGCTGAAATGTTTCCCTTACTATTGCCATATTCGAAAGGAGCAATTTGAACAAAATAAAAAGGGAAATTACCTACCCCAAAATCCTTGCGCCAGCTTGCAACCATGCTTGCCTGTAATGCTGCATAATCTTTATAAAAATCTTTGTTAGATTCTCCTTGGTACCAAAGGGCACCTTTAATCGTGTAATTCACAATTGGAGCAATCATGCCATTGTATAGAAGGCTTGGTTTTGTTTGCGGTTGCGTTTTTTCCCATCTTTTTAAAGCAGCCGGAAATTGAGCAATCGTTTCTTTGTCCATCCAAGCTTCAATACTCGAACCTCCCCAAGAGGAACAAATAATTCCAATGGGGACTTTAAGTTTTTGTTGTAATTTTTTGGCATACAAATAACCTACTGCACTAAATGAAGCTACACTTTCTGACGAAGCAACAGCCCATGATCCTACACAGCTATCTTGTGGAGTACTTATCGATGCTTTTTTTACATTAAATAATCGAATGTTATCATTGTCGGCATCGAATATTAATTCATTCGAACCGTTCGCTAACTGACCAACGCCTAAACCTGCTACCGGCATTTCCATATTGGACTGTCCGGAACAAAGCCATACTTCGCCAAGGAGTATATTCTTTATGGTAATTTTTTCTTTTGAAGCACCAATTGTAATCTTGTAAGGTCCTCCTGCTTCTGTGGTTTTTACTTTTACCAACCACTTTCCATTTTCGTTGGCTTTAAATATTTTTTTAACACTGTTCCATCCTGTAGTAATACTCAGCCTTTCGCCTGGTTGTGCAGTTCCCCATATTTGAACTTCGGTATTCCTTTGTAAAACCATATTATCACCCAACACCGAACCAACCTTAACTTTAGCTTGAACGGTTGCGACAAAGAGAAATGAAAAAAGAATTAATTTGATTGTTGATTTAATGATATCATTGAATTTGTGCCGATTAATAAAGTGCATGTTTAATTTCATTTTATTTTTGCTAATATTTTAAAAGAACCTTCAAGGATAAATGATTAAGTTTTTTTATCGGTAGGCTCATTTATTTTTAGATTTTTTTTATTGTTTGTTCCAAATACACCTGTAATTGAATCTTCTGTTTGGCGCGCTATCGCCATTGGTACACAATGAAATAGGGTCTTTTAAATCCGTTGGATTGTCGGCCCAGTGATAATCAAAAATTATTGTATCGCCATTTAAGTTTAACAACTTTCTTGGAATTGCAATTTCCATTTTATTGGCTTTGTAGCGATAACTAACCCGTGCCACTTCAACCCAATGATCGCCTGGAGCATTCGCATCATAGCGTAAAAGTGTTGTGGTTTTATCGTCTATTACTTTTTTATTTACGATAAAATCATAACCAAACCAGCCCGTATTCGAATTTTTGTCTGCGTCAATAAGCAGCAGCATCCAGTTCTTACCCGATGAGGAAGTAAGCGACTGATCGGTTTCAGCATAGAAATATACATTGCTATTATCAACACCTATCTTACAAGTTACAATATCATTTCGACCTGAAGTATCGATGTAGTGCTCACCGCCATAGCCGTTAAAATCTCGGTGTGCAACATCGCCGCGTGTATCACGGTAATCCACACTTATGGCATTCCAGTCATTAAACGATCTGTCAATTTTTATCGGAGTAATTCCTTTCAATTGCGGGATAGGCCGAACACCTTCGTATCGGCGTATATTTTCTGCCATTTGCATATAGTAATTATCAGTATATCCTCCTTTCATAGGCTGGATACAACGGTTAAACTCGGCGTTGTACTGATCTACAAAAAAGTACGAGTTCTTACGACGCATAAAATCGAAAGTATTGCCTGACTTTGGCTGATATTTGCCCGCTGTCCATTCGTTCCAGTCATTCAAGTACAAAAATGAAGGGTCAACTTTTAACGCCTCATCCCAGCGCTGTTGAAAATATATACCATAACCTTCAGGATGAGCTACCTTCTTTTTTAACCAGGGTACATAAGTTTCCTCAGGCATATCGTATGCGTTAAGTTTCGGCTCGCCGTTCTCCCGCGACCATGATTTACCCACCAAGCTTGAGGGATGTTGTGCTGGCGTAACTGCCATTTCCTCTATTTCACCCTTATGTGTAGCACCCAAACTATCCGGGTTCATCTCTTTTACCTTTTTGTTGCCCAGATCATAGCCAAAACTCCAATTATCCTCAGTGCCTACAAAACGCTTGCCTGCCCACTCATAATAGCCCCACCACATGGTACGGGGTGTAAAAAAGTCTCTCACCTCCTGCGTATAATCTTTATAAAATTTTTCTGTGTAGTCATTATTGCCATAGTGCAAATTATTTTTGTCAGTTAAAGCAGCAGCATCATAATGGGGGTTGGGGTTTTGTTGAATTTTACCTGTAGCATCTTTTGCCTGCGGACTCCCATTGTATAATAATAAGGGTTTATTATCCCAATAAAACCAAAGGTCTTGGTATTTATTCTCCTTGTAGATCTTGTCATACAGCTCCTGAACAACAGTTATTACCGGTCCGTTGAATGCCCAAAAACAAAACTTTGGCACATTATTCCCTTCTGCCTTCATTTTTTCCATAACGAAAAAAATGGTTTGCCATTCTTTCCAGTATCGCACTGCGTTTGTAACGTCAAATATCAGTACATCAACACCTGCATCTGAAAGCATTGACATATCCTTTCTGATTACATATTCGTCCCGGCTTAAATAGTAGCCCATTTCGGGCTCACCCCAATGATACTGTTTTTCTTTCCATTGTGGGTTACGGGCATCAAGCCTGGCATTCGTATCGGCTACAAGTACTTTGGTTACATCACCGGCATAGGGGCTTTTAAGGCCGGCATTATTGTCGCTATGCCACGTAACGTAAAAGATGCCAACTACTCTTTTGTGATTTTTTTTTACCGGACCGACAATATCATAAGTAGGCATAGTCCTTCCCAAAGCGTCCGTGCCCACCCACGTGTCTGTATACAGATCGCGGTATTTAGTTGGAATTACCGTATCCTGTTTTTGCAGTAAACCCATATTTTCACCCACCACCGAGGCAACCTTAACTTTAGCTTGAATGGTTGTAACAAAGAGCAATAAAATAAAAAGTAATTTGAATTGTCCTTTTTTCATGAGCTTATTAAATTTTTATCATTTGAAGGTGCACATACAATCAACTCCGGTATAGAATTTCTAAAAAAGATTTTTAATCGTTATTTAAAAACCCTATTGCTTCACTGACTGAATCTGGATTTGGTATACAATTGTAATCAATAAAAATCGCTAAAGTGTCATGGGCTGTCATATACTATTATGTACTATCTTGTAGTATTTAAATTAAGTTTCCACTTTAAGCCATGCTGTCCATCGCCATTTATCATTTATTTCCCCTGCCGTGTAAGGTCCCCATATTTAAACCATTCGGATTTAGAGAATATTTTCTAACGAAAAGGAATAAATATGAAAAAGAAAAACTTTTAGGAGGCACAGATTGTGTTGATCTTGAGAAATCAGGAGACCGGCAGGACTGTCAAGAAATACCAACAGAGAAACTTATTATTAGCACTAAAAACATTTACTCAACTCATTACATTCTTTTTCAATGAATAATCACTTAAGAAATAAACGACTAATAGTTGTGGCAATATATTCAATAATTGCCACAACCTTATTTGCACAAAACCCAGTGGTTCATACAGCGCCTCAGTTAAAGGAACAGTTGGCAATAGCGATTTCACCTGACGACGGACATTATTATTGGTTCGGATACTATGATAAGCTATTGTCCGATCCCAAAGACCGTTACGTGTTGGCAATGCGTACAAACTTTGAGCACCGGACACCTAATGCTGATGATGTTATTCAGGTAGGAATAATTGATTTAAAAAGGGGAAATCGTTGGACTAAGCTTGGTGAAACCAAAGCCTGGGGCTGGCAACAAGGGTGTATGTTGCAATTTGTTCCCGGATCATCAGAGGAAGTAATTTGGAATGACAGGGAGGGAGATCATTTTGTGTCTCATATTGTCAATATTAAAACCATGAAGGTTCGCACACTTTCAATGCCTGTTTATACCCTTTCACCCGATGGTAAAACTGCCCTTGGACTTGATTTTGCCAGACTACAGATCCGTCGGCCAGGTTATGGATACGTTGGCGTAATAGATAAGACATTGAATGTTCAGGCACCTGACAACACCGGTATTTACAGTATAAATCTTAAGTCGGGTGAGTCTAAAATGTTGATAACACCTGCGCAAATTGTTGGTATTCCAATGGAAGGTGTAAATTTTCAGTTGTATTACCATTGGTTTAACCACCTTTTGATTAGTCCTGACGGATCACGCTTTATCTTTCTTCATCGCTGGCAAACAAAGCCAAATAGCAGTTTCAATACTCGGATGTTTACTGCAAATATGGATGGTACTGGTTTGTATGTTCTTGACGGCTCCGGAAATACATCTCATTTTATCTGGAGAGACAGCGATCATGTAACCATGTTCACCCAACCAGTTGGGATGAAAGAGCGCTTCTATTTATTCAAGGACAAGTCAAATGAATTTGGTGTTATAGGAGAAGAACTCATGGCCAAAAACGGACATTGTACCTATGTGCCGGGAACAAACAATGAATGGATTTTAAACGATTCTTATCCTGAAACAAATGCACGGTTGCAAAATTTATATCTTTACCATGTGCCCTCCAATCGAAAGATTTTACTGGGTAAATTCCATTCACCGCCTGTTTATAACCACCCAGAATGGCGTTGTGATTTGCATCCATGGAGTTCAAGAGATGGGAAGAAGGTGTTTTTTGAATCTACACACGAGGGAAAGGGAAGAAGAGTATACATGATCGATATCTCCGGAATAATAGGTACCAAGTAAAAAGTCAATTTGAGTTCTTTTTTTAATTGTTTTACAAACTGTGTAGATCCATATTGGCACTATTATTTTTAAACATATCAATAATTATTTTTTAAAATAACATAAGAAGCATCTTTTGAGCATACTCTAGATCAGTTTCAAACATTAAAACTATAGTATGCTCTTTTTATTTCCGTGTTGAATACTATTATGGGTTGTTTAAATAAATATATGAGCGTTGGAATTAATGTGGCTATGATACTAATAAACCCAATTCATATGATGGAATTAGCCTCGAAACATGCACTTTTCTCTATAATTCTCGTGAATTCACGAGAATTATAGAGAAAACACGAGAAAATGGTGATTTTCACGTGAATAGACCTTAAAAGACCATACTAAGCTTTAGCCTGCCCTATCCTATCATTTTTAAGCTGAATAATTTCCTTTTCCATTTGGTTTGCACGCTTGGCTATCCTCTGGTTCTCTGCATTTGAAAGTTCAAGTTCAGATCTAACAGAATATACTGCAGACCTATATTCCATGTTTGAAAACCTTAAACGGTTATTATCTCTAATTGCTTCAGTGTACTTTGGAACCAATACTATTGCTGTTATGACAGCTGCGCCTAATAGACATCCAAGAATTATGGTTGTATCTTTAAGCTGCTTGTGTTCACCTACATTGCTTAATATGCTCATCAGTTGTTGATTACTAGTCATGATAAGTAATTTTATGGATTTTATTAAATGGATTTGAAACGATTTGATAGTTTAAAAAATGTGTTGTCAAGGTACCCGAAGGATCAACTTGGTACTTTATACATTCGTTAAGCATAATTTCATAAGTATCAAGCATTTCTGTCGTCACCTGATAGCCATGCTTTTGCAATAAATACTCAATTCTGGATTTGATGGCCTTATTTCGGCCATTGTATTCCGCTTGGATTTCCCTTTCCGGTTTGTCATTTTCTCTATGGAATGACGATTTACAATCCCTGACCTTGCCATTTTCATCATAGGTCTTAGGGCAATATTCAGTTGTAGCATGAGCATGATCAGGTATAGGTGCCCCACAAAACTTACAGGCCCGCTTCAACAGATAGGAGAATTTACCTGTCTTTTCAGTGAACTTTTTTTTCATTGTAATTTATTTTAATTACTTTTGGGTTATGTTTTTACAAACTTATAAGTAATGTTTGAAAGAAAAAAAATTAATCTAGCAGACTTTTTCAATGCTAAGGGGCAGGATGAAGAGATAAATGACTACTTCACTGCATTGCTGGACATCATAAATGAGCCTAGATTCTATCTAAAGGATATCGGGGTAAGCGGTAAAGTAATGAATGATTGGATTAAATATGCCCTTGTTGACGAAGCCAAAGAAAAAGGGACATGGAGAAAGTATACGCTGAAGGAGGCGATCTGGATAAAACTTATTGAAGAATTGAGGTTCTTTGGAATACCACTGAAAAACATAAAAAATATCAAGACAAGCTTTTACGACTTTAATCAAGAATTGATTGCTGAATCAAACTCATACTATGAGAGGAATGCAGGTAAAAACGAAATATACAAATCCATAAATGAGAGTAATAAAATTGTTCAAAAGGCTCTTTCAGACGAACAATCGGGAAAACTACTTGAATACATAAATCCCTTTTCAATAATAATAGCTTACACGCTATCGGGCAGCATGAACCTAGTATTTATTTATAGCAATGAAAATGAAGGTTTTTTCAATATTGGGGACACTCCGTTATTTGAAGAAGAAGCCGCACAGCAAAAAAAGGAATTCGAGAAAATAATTTCAACTCAATCATTCGTACTAATCAACATAAAGAGTCTTTTAGCTAAGTTCTTTAATGACGAAAAAGAAAGTGTTGACGTAAATTACTACCTGGGTCTAATGAATTCAAAAGAAAAAAAACTTATCGAACAAATTAGGAGTAGTAACTACTCTAAAATCACAATCACTCTTCAGGAAGGAGTGATTGTTTTAACACGCGCTCAGAAAAAAGACAATGATGATATCATCAAGCAACTTGCCAGATTAATGAAGAGAGGCGACTTTGTAGACTTAGAAATTTCAGCGAGAGATGGTAAAATCATAAAAGTTAATCAAACGGAACTCATAAAATAAAGCACTGAAAACCTCAGGCGATTATTAATAAAGAAAACTGTACAGTAGGCGACTGACAGAATTTGCAGATGAGTACATCACATGCAAATAGAAAGCCACGACAAAAATAATATTGAAAAAACTGATATTGATACGCTGGCAGAAATCATAGCAACATTTATAATAGAAAACATCCTGAAAGATGAAAAGTCAACCTTTGCAAAAACACCAAATGCTTCAAGATTTTGCCAAGAAACCGAAACAGACAAAATGGAGGTCGGGTAACATCATTGTAAACTATACCAGGGTTTCAGACCATTCACAATTTGACAACACGTCCCTAGAAACACAGAAGAAGGATTCCATAAGCTTCGCAGAGTTGAGAAGCTTGATTATCAAAGCGTTTTTTGGAGGTGCTGTGGAGTCGGCTAAGAATGATGAAAGAAAAGAATTCAAGAAAATGCTTGACTTTGTTAAAAAGGATAAAAGCATAAGTGCAATTTTAGTGTACTCGTACGAACGATTCTCCAGGAGTGAACATGCAGCAGACCTATCAAGAGAGCTTGGCAAAATTGGAGTTAAAGTACTAAGTGTCATTCAAGAAGTTGATGTTACCTCTGCCGCCGGAAAATTACAGCAAAATATTTTCTATGCATTTGGAAATTACGACAATGAGCTAAGAAAGGAAAAGACTACAAGAGGAATGATTGAGAACCTCAGAAATGGGTACTGGGTTGGACCAGTACCACTCGGATATACCAATTTGAAAAGAAAAGAAAAGGCAAAATATCATGAATATATAATCAACGAACAAGGCAACATCTTGATTCAGGCTTTTAAATGGAAAGCAGAGGGAAACTTCAACAACAAAGAAATTGCTGCAAAAATCAGGAAATTGGGTAGCACCATACGATATAAGAACCTGCACAGAATGCTATCTAACCCATTTTATTGTGGCTATATCACACACGCACTTATTCCAGGTGAAATCATAAAAGGTAAACATACCCCATTGATAAGTGAAAAACTCTTTGAAAAGGCAAATAATCCAGATATGGTGAATGTCCACAAAGGAATATCTCGCAATAGCAAATTCAAAGAATTAGCCCTTAAAAGATTTCTCAGAGAAGCCGAAACCGACAATGCATTTAC
>CAMDWC010000082.1 GCA_945878825.1 Haliscomenobacter hydrossis DSM 1100 | reverse complement strand
GCAGGTACCTGGATTTCTGAACTAACCTTTACTGAAGATAAGGTTGAATCTATGTTTGCCATAAACCATCTTGCCTATTTTCTGCTCACTCATGCACTTTATCCAAATTTAATATTAGCGGAAAATCCACGGGTGGTCAGTGTTGCTTCAGATTCTCATTTTAAAGGGAAAATAAATTTCGACGATATTCATTTAACTAAAAATTATCACGGCCTTAAAGCTTATGCTCAATCTAAAATGGCTAATATCCATTTTATGTATGAATTGAACAGGCGTAAACCAGTGGAACATTTATCAACGTTTGCCGTTCAACCTGGATTAGTGAAAACGGATATTGGGGTTAAAAAAACAAATTGGTTACATGCTTTAGCCTGGAAATTAAGAAGGAGCGGTGGAGTTAATACTGACATTGGTGCTCAAACACAGATATTTCTGGCTTCCGAACCGTCCGTTCATAATCAAAGCGGTCTATACTGGGACAAATGCAAACCAAAACCCTCGTCTGCGGATACTTATAAACTAGAAGATGCAGAAAAATTATGGCAAATGTGTTGTGACTTTTGTAAAATCGAGGACTTTTTTAACCCTGATTTTTAAATCGTTCGTCCTCCAAACTTTCTTTGGGTAAGAAGCTAAATCCTATTTTTTTTAATAACCTCATTTTTAAATAGAGAGGAAGTAACTTGTTCATAAAAAGAATAAACTTGTTTAGTTTTCCTGGAACAATCACTTTTTTCCCTGACAGTAAGCCATTTACTGCAATGGGAGCTACCTCTTCGGGCATCATCACCACCAATCTGGCTCTTGCCCCATTGTTTTTTATCCGCCGCATACCATCTTCATTTGTAACCACAGGACCGGGACATAAAATAGAAACAGAGACCCCTGTTCCTGTCAATTCCGTGCCCAATGCTAAAGAAAAGGCAAGAACAAAATGTTTAGATGCAGTGTATATCACTTTCACGGGCATGGGTAAAAAACTTTCCATGCTACCTAAATTTAAAATAAAAGCTGCTTTATTTTTCTTCAACACTGGCAGCAAATGGTAGCAAAGTTCTACCATCACCCGATTATTGAGCGCCATCATGGTATGATAAGTTTCTAAGGAGATATTTTCAAAAAAATCGCCACGGCCAAAACCCGCATTATTGACCAGAATTTTCAGGCAAATACCTTCAGATTCAATATTTTCTTTGATGGCAAAAGCGGCCTTTTCATGCGTTAGATCTACGGGGAATTTAATAACAGGAACCTTAAATGCAGCTATCAGCTCCGCCACCGTTTCATCTAAAAACGAATTATCAAGCGCAGCGAGAAAAATACCATAACCTCTGCCCGCCAACTCCCTGGCTATGGCACGGCCTATACCCTGACTTCCACCTGTAACCAATGCATATTCCATATTTATTTGATATTATTTTGTTTTTTGTTTTAACCAGGCCACTACTATTTTCCTTTCTATAAAAAGCAAGAAAATAAGATAACAAGAAAAAATGATACCACCGAACAAAATGCGATAAATCATATCATTGGAAAATAAAGCAGGTATAAAAGTGATAGCAAAGTACCCCGCTATCGCTCCACCCAGATAATACGACATTTTATCCATTGGATATGGAATTGGATAATTGCACCTTCCAGTAATGTAGGCGGCGGCGGCCATAAAAAAATAACAGGCCAGCGCTGCTATGGCGGGACCCAACATGCCCAGATGTGGAATTAAAACAATATTTAAAACCACGGTAATTAATGTACCAACAAAAGAAATTATTCCTCCGAAGTAAGTTTTATCTTCCAATTTATACCAAGTGGAGAAACAATAAAACAGGCCTAAAAATAAATAAGCCAGGAGCAAATAAGGTAAAATGTACAATCCACTTCTAAAATCGGGACCAATTAAAAGACTTATAGGGTCTATAAAACTTAGAATTCCTAAAAAAACAATGCTCCCCGTCAAGGTAAAAGCTCGGGCTATTTGTCCATAAATAATTTTCGAATCATCCTCTTGGGAGTGCTTGAAAAAAAACGGTTCAGCGGCGGAATTAAATGCTTGGACAAATAATGTCATCAGAATAGCTATTTTTGCGGCGGCATTAAAAACACCTACATCACTTAAATTCTGAGAAATAGTGCCGGGTCCAAGATATTTTAAAAGGGGTGTTCCTATATATTGATTGATTATGCCCACGCCAGCTGAGATAACTAAAGGCGAGGCATATTTGATCATGTTTCCCGCTAATACCTTGTCAAATCTGGATTTCAGATTTTTGTAAGCTGTAATAAATGGGAAAAAAGTTATCGTACTCGCCATAAGATTAGACAAAAAAACATAGCCAATACGAAAATCTTCATTGTAGATATTGTTTATCCAGACAAAATCTTTTTTGATTAAATAAGGACACAATTCAAGGAAAAAGTATAGAAACACTATGTTAACCACCATATTCATCAATCTCAAACCAGCAAATCGCCAGGGCCTGTTCTGTAACCTTAGTTGAGCAAACGGGATAGCCACCAAAGTATCTAAAGCCAATATGCCAATAAATATATAGAGATACTCCGGAAACTTTTCATAACCCATAAGGGCTGATAATTGTGGGACAAAAAACGATAAAATACCTGCTAAAAAGAGCGTGCTGACCAATAACATAACGGTAGCGGTAGCCAATGCATTTTCCTTTGTTTCTGGCCGACTGGCGTACCTGAAAAGGGCCGTTTCCATTCTGTAAGTAAAAATGACCGTCAATAAAGCAACGTATGCAAAGATTTCGGAAATGATTCCATAGGATTCTGTGCTGAAAACCCTCGTCAGATAGGGCGTCAACAAGACATAATTAAGTAATCGACCTAAAATACTACTTAATCCATAAATAGCTGTTTCCCCAACCAACTTTTTTAATAAAGACATATTACCTTAGCATTTAAAAGCGTAAGGTATGGATTCTATTTTTTCAAAACTCCAATCTGTCACAGAAAATTATTATGCTGGTTTATCAGATATGTCCATTGTGCCTAAAAAAACAGTGGAAGAGATAAAAAACTATTTAAAAAATAGAGATTTAATGGGTGGAGAAAACATTGAAAGCACCCTGGACGATTTACTACCCTGGCTGCAGGAAGGTAATATCCATGTTCCCCATCCAGGGTATTTTGGCCTTTTTAACCCTGCCACCTCATTTTCAGCTGTTGTTGGCGATTATCTAACGGCTCTCTTTAATCCACAGATGGCCGCTTACAGCCATGCTCAATTTTCAAATGAAGTTGAACATTCATTGATTCAATTTTACATGGAAAAAATGAAGTGGCCAAACAGTGCCACGGGACATTTTACTTCTGGAGGATCAGAAGCAAATTTCACCGCCGTATTATGTGCCTTAGCGCATCATTTTCCGGAATATTTAACAGAGGGGCTTGCAGGAATTAAAGAAAAACCAAGATTTTACGTCTCCGCACTGGCCCATAATTCCTTCGACAAGATTGCAAAAAACGCCGGTCTTGGCACATCCTCTATTTTTAAAATTCCACTAAATGATGATTTTTCACTCAATATTTCAGCCTTAAAGGAACAAATTAATATAGATAAGGAAAATGGTTTTCATCCCTTTCTTTTGGTAGGAACCGTCGGATCTACTCCTATCGGCAGTATAGATCCGCTCTTCGAGCTGTCTGACATTGCCAAAACAGAGAAAATATGGCTCCATGTGGATGCTGCCTGGGCAGGGGGTGCAATTATTTCGCCCGTCATTGCCGAAAAACTAGAAGGCATTGAACTTGCCGATTCTGTCACCGCTGATGCCCATAAATGGTTAAGTGTTCCCATGGGAGCCGGTATGTTTTTTTGTAAATATCCACAAACGGTATATCAGACTTTTCAAACAGAAGCGCTGTACATGCCTTCTCAAAATAACAATGATCCTTATCAGAATAGCTTACTTTGGTCCAGGCGATTTATCGGATTAAAGGTTTATATGGCCTTTAGGGTAAAAGGAGCTATAAATTTGGCCGCCGACATTGAAAAACAACTTTCTCTGGCCGAATATATGGCTGAAGGGCTGGTACAACGAGGCTGGAAATTACCCGTCCAAAGCGCTTTAGGAGTCGTTGTGTTTACGCATGAAAAAATAGAAAAATTAACCCCGGACGAATTGGCTGCTTTTCACAAAAGGATTATTGATCAGGGAAATACTTGGTTTTCAATACTTAAGTTGAAAGAAAATTTATATCTTAGAGCATGCGTTACAAGTATTCACACAGAAAAACAACACGTTAATCAATTGTTTGTTACGCTGGAAGATGCGATTAAGAAATTAAACCATTAAAACGATTTTATGACAAACTGGAAAGAAGAATCAAATGCGCTTATTGGACATTTCAAATTTGACAATTTTTCTGTCGCTTTTAGTTTTATGACGCAAATTGCACTGCTATCGGAAAAAATG
The DNA here is from genome assembly GCA_945878825.1 of Haliscomenobacter hydrossis DSM 1100. Lineage (GTDB taxonomy): Bacteria > Bacteroidota > Bacteroidia > Chitinophagales > Saprospiraceae > BJGN01. The sequence continues at coordinate 7,467 of CAMDWC010000082.1, read as the reverse complement.
AACCACCATCCCGATTGGTCAAATTGCTGGAATAAAGTGGACATCCGTCTTTCAACACATGATGCAGGAAATGTTATTACACAAAAAGATATAGATTTAGCAGAGGGTATCAACAAAATATATAACGCCTACAACCGTTAAACCATGTATTTTAATTCAAAATTACCCAACGATGGCACTACTATTTTTACTGTAATGTCAAATATGGCTAAAGAATTTGGTGCGGTCAACTTATCGCAGGGATTTCCAGATTTTGAACCAGACCCCTACTTACTTGAATTAGCCACCCAATATTTTTATCAAGGAAAAAATCAGTATGCTCAAATGACGGGTGTTCCCTTACTTAGAGAGCGATTGTCAGAAAAATTTAACGGACTTTACGGCATTCATTTACATGAAGAAGATGAAATAACGATAACCGCCGGCGGCACCCAGGGTATTTTCACCGCCATTTCCACCCTAATCAGACCGGGAGAGGAGGTTATTTATTTTGAACCAGCCTACGACTCCTACCGACCAGCTATTGAATTATGTGGTGGTATAGCAAAACCTATCATACTCGAGGGACCAGATTATACCATTGACTGGAGCCTTGTTAGAAAAATGTTCAGTGCCCAAACAAAACTGATTATAATAAACACGCCCAATAATCCTACAGGTAGAATATGGTCAGCAAACGATATGCTGAATTTGCAACAAGTCTTGTCAAACACTGAAGTTTATCTACTAAGTGATGAAGTGTATGAGCATCTCATTTTTGACGGAAAAAAGCATGAAAGCATTTTAAATTACCCGGAATTAAGAGCAAGAGGCTTTGCCGTGTTCTCGTTTGGTAAAACCTATCACGTTACTGGCTGGAAAATCGGGTATGTCGTCGCACCTCCATTATTGACGAAGGAATTTAGGAAAGTTCACCAATTCAATGTTTTTTCAGTGAACACACCTTTACAATACGCCCTGGCAGATTATATGGAAGACCCTGGTCAATACATGAAACTGAACCATTTTTATGAGGAAAAAAGGGATTATTTTTTAGCTTTGTTATCGGGGACAGGATTGAAACCATTATCGTGTGAAGGTACCTATTTTCAGTGTTGCGACTACAGTGAACTCAGTTCGGAAAATGACATTGAATTTACAAAATGGCTCGTTAAAGAGGTGGGCATCGCGGCTATTCCCCTATCCTCATTTTATCATAATCCACCAAATGCCCGAATCATCCGTTTTTGTTTTGCAAAAAAAGAAGAGACGCTGGCTTTGGCAGGAGAACGTTTAAAAAGATTGCGAAAACTTACTCAATAAGCTCTCACATCTTTTTTCTCCATATAATTGATAAAGGCCCTATTCGCGACTCTACCCCCACCTGGCGTAGGATATTTGCCTGAAAAATACCAATCACCTTTGTGGTTAGGACAGGCTTCATGTAAATCGGCGATGGTTTGGTAGATTACCTCAATATCGGTATTCGTACCTGGTGGGGTAACTATTTCTGCGATTTTATCGGAAATTTCCTGGTACGAGAAGGACTCATATAATCTGCTCACTTGATTTTCAGCTAATGCGGCAGATGAAAACTCCACCTCTTTACATTTTACATAAGTTTCCTGGAGTAAGTTCATTTTATTATTTTCCTCTAACAACTTCACCAAGGCTTTAAAAGCAACAAATTCGCCCATTTTAGACATATCGATGCCATAACAATCAGGAAATCTAATTTGAGGAGCCGTAGAAGCGATGATAATTTTTTTAGGTTTCAAGGTAGAGGCAATATGAATAATACTATCGCGGAGAGTGGTTCCTCTAACGATAGAATCATCGAGTAAAACCAGGGTATCTACGCCATTTTTAACTAAACCGTAAGTAATATCATACACGTGGGAGACCAGTTTGCCCCTCGTTTGCGAATCGGCAATGAAAGTTCTTATTTTAGCATCTTTGAGAATTAGTTTCTCGATCCGGGGCTTTAAGCTCATTATTTTTTGCAGCTCCAACTCATCCACAGGGCCATTTTCCATGAGCGCCTGTATTTTTTTTGTTTTAACCACATTCAGGCTATCATAAATAGCCTCAATCATTCCAAAGAAAGCCGTTTCGGCCGTATTAGGTACGAAAGAAAATACGGTATTTTCAAAATCGTAATCAATACTTTCCAAAATTTGAGGGATAAGTTTTTTACCTAAAGCCTTTCTTTCCAGATAGATATCCCGATCGTTACCTCTACTAAAATAGATTCGTTCGAAAGAACAGGGCGTTATTTCTCTTGGCTCAATAAAGGGAACTTCTTCCAGGCTTCCATTTTTTCTTATGATAAGGACATGACCCGGTTTGACCTCCTTAATGTCATGAAAACTGACCGTCATAGAGGTTTGAATAGCGGGTCTTTCCGAGGCGACCACCACAATTTCTTCATCTGCGTAATAGAATGCGGGTCTGATACCGGCGGGATCGCGTATGACAAAAGCGTCACCGTGACCTATGAGGGCGGCCATAACATAGCCACCATCAAATTTTTTGCAGGCCCTTCGCAATAGGCGTTGAATATCCAGATTATCATAAATAAGATCATTAATTTGAATATTTGAATGCCCGTCGGGTTTATACCAAGTGTGAAGGCGTTGTACTTCATCGTCCAGGAAGTGCCCTATTTTTTCAAGGACCGTAACCGTATCCGACTTTTCCTTTGGGTATTGCCCCAGATCAACCAGTTCCTGAAAGAGTTCATCGACATTGGTCATATTAAAATTTCCTGCCAATAAAAGGTTTCTGCTAATCCAGTTATTTTGACGAAGAAAAGGGTGACAAGTTTCTATAGAATTATCACTATGCGTGCCATACCTGAGGTGCCCGAGTAATAATTCGCCCATATAGGGTTTATTATCTTTCAACCACTTAGCATCTTGTTGAAAATCTTTTAGTTTATTAAAATGGTAATAAACCTGATCGAAGAGGTCGTCTAAATAATTGGTTGCGACGCTTCTTTTTCTACTAATATATTTTTCACCCGGCTTAGGATCTAGTTTAATGGTTGCCAAACCTGCGCCATCCTGACCTCTATTTCGTTGCTTTTGAAGCAGTAAACGCATTTTTTCAATGCCATAAAAAGCTGAACCATATTTTTCCTGATAAAAAGAAAGAGGTTTCCTAAGACGAATGAGAGCAACTCCGCACTCATGTTTTATGGCATCGCTCATAAGAGTATCATTTGGTTATAACTTGCGCCGCAAAGGTACGCAACTAAAATATGGTAGTAGTAAAATATCAAAAAAATAAAAATTCAAACAGAATACCATTTAAATTGGTTATAAAAATCGTACTATGTTAAGCTAAAATTAGTTTAATTTTGTTACTCATTGTAAATTAAATTGTCATGTCATTATTTCGATTTTCCAAATTGCCAAAATCAAAGCCATTTACTTTTACGCCCAGGTACTATGATCCGGTACAGGATGAATTGGAAGAGCGTGCGAAGCAACGAGAGATGAGAAAACAGGACGATTTGGAAGGTGCCAAAATGCGTATTCGTTCTGGTTTTAAAAGTAAATATAAAGCAGACGCTAACTTTGCTCAAAAATCTAAGCGTCAACAAAATATTAGATTACTCCTTATTATTGGTTTTCTTCTTTTAGGTGCCTACTTTGTCCTCACCGAGTTCTTACCGGTATGGATACAAATGATTGAAAAAACCGAATAGATGTCTGATGTCATCAAGTTACTGTCCGATGCCATTGCAAATCAAATTGCTGCGGGTGAAGTTATTCAACGGCCAGCTTCAGTGCTCAAAGAATTATTGGAAAATGCAGTGGATGCAGGCGCTACTTCTATTATCATTCATGCCAAGGAGGCCGGCCGGCAACTTCTTCAAGTAACGGATAATGGGTGCGGAATGTCCGAAACGGATGCCCGGATGTCCCTTGAAAGACACGCTACCTCTAAAATTAAACAGTCCTCCGATCTTTTTGCTATCAGAACCATGGGATTTCGGGGAGAAGCACTGGCTTCCATTGCAGCGGTTGCCCAACTTGAACTCAAAACACGTTTACATAATGCCGAGTTGGGTACCCGATTAGTCGTGGAAGCTACGGATATTAAAAAACATGAACCCTGTACCATGAGTCCGGGGAGCAGCCTGTCAGTAAAAAATTTATTTTTTAATGTGCCCGCGCGACGAAATTTTTTAAAAAATAATACCGTTGAACTCAAGCATATTGTTGATGAGTTCCAGAGGATTGCCCTGGCAAATCCCTCCATTCAACTACATCTTTCCCATAATGACAATGAAATAGCTTCTTATGCTCCCGGAAATTTGCGTCAGCGGGTTTCTCAGGTGCTGGGTGTTCAGTCCAATAAAAAACTGGTGCCTGTTGAAGAAGAAACCGATGTTGTACGAATTACCGGCTTTGTCGGCAAGCCTGAATTTGCAAAAAAAACACGGGGAGAACAATATTTATTTGTTAATAACCGGTTCATTCGAAGCCATTATTTACAGCACGCTATTACCAGCGCCTTTGAGGATATGCTGCCAAAAGATACTTTCCCTTTGTACGTCCTTTACATGGATATTGATCCAGGTAAAATTGATATAAATATTCATCCTACAAAACAAGAAATTAAATTTGAGGATGAATCACTGATATACAGCTATATACGTGTGGCTGTTAGACATGCCATAGGTCAATATGGCATATCAGGCAGCTTAGATTTTGAGCGTTCCATCTTAAATTTCCCAACGCCTCAGCAAGAGCCTGCGCTAAGTTTTGAACAAGCCGCAAATAAGGTAGGCTTCGGAACTTATAGCCCTACGTCAGGCACTAAGCAATGGGAAAAACTGTATGAGGGCATGAAAAATGCTTCAAATACAGAACCTGATTTTGGAGAATCGCCCGGACCAGAAGTCGTAACTTACCAGGCCTCCACAGAACAACCTCTTTTTAACGAAACAGAAAATTTTCAACTAAAATCACCCTATCAGATTCATAACCGATATTTGGTGTGTCAAATAAAATCGGGTTTTCTTTTATTGGATCAACAATCAGCACATGAAAGGATACTTTACGAGCAATTTGAAAATGCAATAAATGAAAATAGGGTAAGCTCCCAGCGCCTTTTATTTCCCAGACAAGTGCAATATAGCCCTGCTGACGCGGTTATATTAATGGATCTTTTACCCGAAATGAATAAATTAGGCTTTGACATTGAACCTTTTGGCAATAATGGATTTCTCATAAACGGCGTTCCGGCAGGTATATCCTCTTCAGAAGAAGTCAGTTTATTGGAAGATTTATTAGAACAATTTAAGCAGGGTACAAATTTACGATTGGGAACCAGAGAAAAATTATGTCGGGCCATGTCCAAAGCTGGCGCATTGAAACGAGGAAAATCTTTAAATCAGACTGAAATGCAAACCCTGATCGATGAACTTTTTGCCTGCCAAAATCCTTTAATGAGTCCCTCCGGGAACCGATGTTTCCTAACCTATAATTTATCTGAACTTACTGAATCTTTTAAACGCTAAAATATGCTCCAAATTACTGATGTCGTTAAAAATCTGCTGATAATCAATATTATAATGTTTTTGGGTGTACGATTTGTTATTGAGCCCAATCAATTGGCTGTCTATTACCCCGGTTCACCTTATTTTCAGCCCTATCAAATTGTTACGCACATGTTTATGCATGGGAACTTCATGCATTTATTATTTAATATGTTTGCCATTTACATGTTCGGACCGCCCGTAGAAGCTGTATTTGGACCGAAAAGATTCTTATTCTTCTATCTCGCAACGGGACTTGGCTCTTTTGTTTTACACATGGCGGTCATGCATTGGGAATTAACGTCGGGTGCTATACCTATGTCAAGCATGAATATTCCTACCGTTGGTGCATCAGGCGCCGTTTTCGGATTATTGGTAGCTTATGGGATGAATTTTCCCAATTCAGTCATACAATTACTATTTCCCCCCATTCCGTTGAAAGCTAAATATTTCGTGCTGATTTATGCTGCTTTAGAATTGTACCTCGGATTGAGTGGCAAACAACCCGGTGTCGCTCATTTTGCCCATTTAGGGGGTGCGTTGTTTGGATTTCTTATCATTACTTTTTGGCATAAATTCCCCATGCGTTTTAATTAATCAGGACAAATATCATGCTAAGTTCTATTTATAAAGATTTAAAAGCAGAATTCGGTTACGGAAACAGGGTAAACCAATTGGTTATCATCAATGTAGCTGTTTTTGTTTTCGCCACCGTTCTAAATTTCATCCTTTTCTTATCGAATGGTGGAAAAACGTCCGCGATATTTGAGAGTTTAATAAAATACTTTGCCATGTCTTCCAATGGGATATTTGTAATAACACACCCATGGATACTGGTTACCAACATGTTTCTACATCTTGAGTTTTTTCATATTTTATGGAATATGTTGATACTCATTTGGTTTGGAAGAGTAACAGGCGATTTTTTAGGTAATCACAGAATTGTATTCTTATATTTTTGTGGTGGGATTTTGGGTGCCATCCTATTTTTTTTAACGGCAAATCTACTTCCTTACGGTGCCAATGGAACAAAAATGGCCTTAGGAGCCTCTGCGGGAATCATGTCTATCGTCGTTGCGGCAGGCACGATTGCACCAGACTATAGTTTCAGGTTATTATTCATTGGCGATGTCAAGTTAAAATTTATTGTTCTCGCGCTATTAATCATCGATTTGATATCCATCACGTCAAATTCCAATACGGGGGGCCATTTTGCCCACCTCGGTGGCGCTATTTTCGGTTTTGTTTTTGTCCGACTACTTCAGGAAGGCCACGATTTATCATTACCATTTAACAGAATGGCTGAGTATATCCAGTATTTGTTCTCCTCCAATAAAGCCCAGCATAGAATGAATAATCCACTCAAGGTTATTCATCGAAAAACACCAACTAAACAGAAAAACACCAGCGAGAAGGAGGTTAAAGGTGGAAATTCTATCGATTACCAAACTCAACTGGATCAAATTTTAGATAAAATCAAGCAGAAAGGCTACGATAGTCTTTCCGACGAGGAGAAAGAATTTTTATTTCAGGCCAGTAAAAAGTAAGATTTGGACTCATTCATACGAATCGTTACCCTATTTACCGCACTCAGTTTACTTATTCTTTATCTCGGTGCCTATATCAATCCGAATGACTATTGGTTCTTTGGCATTGCGAGCTTATTTTATCCTCTTTCCCTTTTGGCAAATATACTTTGCGCCATGTATTGGATATACCGAAGGAAATGGATTTTTCTTTTACCCCTTGTGGTCATTTTTTTGCGCGTCGATTACGTTCTCGGCTATTTTAGAATGAAAATTCCACCCGTTGAAACTACAGAAAGTTTTAGGGTGGCCACTTTTAACGCGCATGAATTCAAAGAAATAGATTATCCTCATCCATTTATTCAGGATGATGCCTGGGAAAAGTTAATACTGAAAATACATCCTACCATT
>CAMDWC010000081.1 GCA_945878825.1 Haliscomenobacter hydrossis DSM 1100 | reverse complement strand
TCAATCCATTAAGTATTTCCTGAGAAGTACATTTGGGATGGTTCTTAATAAACTCAATTATTTCGATTTCTCTATTTACAGATTTCTTTGGCATAGTTATTTATCAATCATAAAAATATGATTTATCAATCAAAAAATACATAAAATGAACTATAAACTAGATTTTATTGATTGATAAAATAATAAAGTATTGATTTTGAATAATTTATAAATCATTATCGTCAAAAAACCTCACGCAGAAACAACAAAGGACCCACGATTTAACGTAAGTCCTTGATTTACATGTAGCGAGAACGAGATTTGAACTCGTGGCCTCAGGGTTATGAATCCCGATAATGTTAGCTAACCTCAATAACATTGGTTCCTCATAACTTATTATTGATTCTTAGCTCCAAAACAGCTGTTATATCTGCAGCAAATTCTTCCAAACTCGCTCCTATGTTGGCTACAAAGCCTCCCATGCAAATGGGAGGCTTTTTTATTGCGACACAACGTCGAAAGCTCGCTTTCGTAAGTTGGGGAGCGATAAAAAAGCCAAACGAACACGTAGTGTTTGTTTGAAAGGCTTTGGGTAAGGTGCCCAACGAGGAAGTCGTTTTGAGCTTTGCGAAAAACGACAGTCCCGTAGCGTAGCTATGGAAGTCGACGAAAGGACTGAGCCGACAGTCCCGTTTGACGCAGTACTAGAAGTAGGCGAATGTAGTGAAGCTGAATACACCGAGTGGGCTATTCAGTTAACTCATGAAATAAATAGTTAATTTATTAGAAGGGAGTTATTAGTTTACCAATTCCCAATCTCCTTGTACAGCTAGGCAGGGGGCTTGTTTCTTGCATCCAGCAAAGAAAAACAATACGACTACTAAAACTAAAATTTTAAAATACACTTTCATAACAATTGAGTTTTAAAATATTATTTAACTTTCAGATTTATAATGATTACTTTATAATCGTTTTCAATAGTGGCCACGTAAGTACCGGTCACTAAGTTTAAAAAAATGGATTCCCCATTTGAAATTGGTTTAGTTTCAACTAATTTTCCATTTAAAGTTAATTTCACATCAGCCCCTTCCCTTTTAGAAACCACTTTAATAGCACCTAGCGTACTGCAAACTGCGTCTTTTTTATAAAATAAGGGCGGGTCTTGCACATGGCTTACATTGACTGTGTAATTACTTAACGCTGACTCATCTTCAGATAATACTTCATAATTTACGGCAGAAGTAAAAGCTGTAGCTATAGACCCTGTAGTTTGTATGATTCTATTTTTCAAAAGATTTGCCCCTTTACTTAATGTAAATACAGGTGTCAAACTATTTAATGGGAAACTTTCTGAAATTTTAATTTTTACGGAACCTGGGACTACACTTGAAGATATACTTTTGATATTTAAAAAATCAAAAGTTAGTATGTCTGCCTTATCATTGAGTGTTGGCTCAGCAATACTGTATGACTGAAATAAATTACCTAAATGTTGGTTCGCAACAAACTTAATTGTCTTACTCACTTTCAGGGTTTTGTTATTTGAACTATTGTACAATTGAAAAGTGATTGTTTCTCCTGAACTGTTTGAAAAAACAGTTAAGTAGGCATAATAAGATTTTGAACTAGCTACATAAGTGGGTTTGCTTACTCCTCTACAAGTTGTTCCAACAAATGCCCCTACCATATCATTTTGGCCGTTTAATTGGGCCCCATCCATATTTAGCTTTGCCACAAAAGTCATGGTATGCTGATAATCCGGCTCATTTACTTTCCAACTTGGAGCTTGTGACAACAAAGAAGAAGATAATGCCAATAAAGAGATAAAAAATAAGACGATTTTTTTAATGCTCATTTTAATTAATTTTTATGACTTTATTATAATGTACAAGCTCCCCAATTTTAACATTTACAACATAAGAGCCTGCTGGAACATTTGGCCTTAATTTAAATATGTTGGCTCCAGCATTCACTTTGAAAACATTATTATAATAGGTTTGACTAGTTGCCAAATTGTAAATGGTAACTTTCGCTTCACCTTTCTCCTTACTATTAATTGCTACTTTTAATTCTTCTTGGAATGGATTAGGATAAATGCTTATCTCATTTTTAGGTAATTCAATAATAATTGGACGAGCAATACTTCCCAAAATAGCATCAGAAGTGAAATTAAATGATTTATTGGTGGCTTGTTTTGTATTATTAGATCCAATAGAAGCAGTTAACTGTTCGGGCTTATCTCCATGTATAGTTATAAATGCGAGGTCTTTCCCCTCTACTTTTATAGTCTTTGTATTACCTCTTAATTCACCAGCATCATTATAAAAATACAACTCATTAAATCCTTCAGGTAGCTTCACCACAGCATTCATATTACTAGCAAATTTGGAATAATCAGCAGTAATTGAAGGAGAAGATTTGACATCGTTATTCATGACAACAGTATTAGCATCACTACTGCCATTTACTATTACTTTTTGTTCGCCAATAATCTGAATGTATGGCAAAGAATAGTTAATTCTATTCAGATATGTTGGATAAGTAAAGGTTTGCGCTTTTGCAACATTGATCATATACCCCTCGGACTGATGTAGATACGTTAATGAACCTTTCCATGCGCGTGCAGTGCTACTATAAATAGAAAATAGATTTTGAGATTTTATCAAATCGCCATCAGACGGATTTAAATTAGCTAGCGCATCTCCTAATGGTATGTTTTTATTAGCAACAAATGGCAACCAGTTCCAGCCTGATTGTAAATTAAATGACCATGTACTTAAATCTGCAGGAACCCCTTTTAATTTAAACTCATTTGGTTTAGCAAGTTTAAACTTGTACATTTTATTGTTTGTAATGCCCCCATTAGATGAAATCCCACCAGACCATCCATTGTTTGGAGACCCCGCCTCATAAAATTGGTAAGAATCAAATAAAGCTGGCGCATTCGACAGGATTAAATCTGAGGTACTTAAGTTTGCTCCAGTAGTTAATGCATTTAAATTAGCAAATCGAGGATCATTCACATTAAAGGAAACCCAAGTCCAACCTGGATTTAAGGAAATTATATGCCCTGCCACATTGGTGTTTTCGAAAATAGCAGGATTGGTAAAATTGCCTATTATTCTATCTGCAACAAAAGGAATACTAATAGCACTATCTAATGTAGCTTCTAAAAAATTCCCTTGCGATGCATCCCAAATAAAGAAACTGATATTTTCTCCACTCGTAACATTGCTGTATACGGTTAGATATACATAATAGGTATTCAACTGTCGATCATATGTTAAACTTGCTTTACCTCGCACTTCTAATCCACCTAAACCTGGCCCAACAGCGTATATCTTATCGTAGATATCATTTGAAAAAGATCCCTCTAATTTCATTTTTCCAATGATATTCATTGACTCAGTAAAATTTGCTGGATTAAAATTTAAATTAGGTTCTTTTACCAGTACCCTTAAATTCAGTTGTACTTTTTTATCAAGTCCATAATTAGTAGTCAATGAAATGATATTATTATATGCACCTGGCGCCAAATCCATATCAACTGTAGCCGTGATGGTAGTAGACTTGTTGGGATCTAAAATACCAGAATTTGAAGAAAGTTTTAACCAACTTGGTACATTAAATGAATAAGGTTGAGGCAATCCTCCCTGATTCGCTATGGTAATTTGAAATGTTAAACTTGAATCAGTTGTTTTTATAAAATTAGCAATATCACCTTGCCCTTCTACATACATTTTGACTGGATTTTTGTTGATAAACGCGCTCCAAGTAACTGGTGATAGTTGGCGATTATCATACATATCGTTCAAGTTAGATACTGTTATGTAAGCTACCTTGCCTTCAACACTTGCCCAATTTGCAATAGCAGGAACTAATACAATTTGATCATTATTAATCACTGGATTTATTACAATAGATTCTGTAGGACGAAATGGCTTTATAGCTGGTGTAATAGCTGTAAAATCGAGTGCTTGTCCATTTAACAAAGCATAATCACTTACCTGATTGAATGCATCCTGAGGATAGTAATATTTAGGCCCATTAGAATTAGCAACATCTGGCTTATTAAAGTTTGAATAAAATAATAATCCATTAGTTGTGTAATTTGATTCAAAGAACATATCCCCTTTTATTTGATCTGCTGTTCTAGCCATATTCCAAATACAAAGTTCATCAACTTGACCAACAAAAAATCTGTCAATACTATTACTTGTTGCGCCAGCGCTACCTCGAGCTCCAATAAATAAAACACTAGAAGCTAATCCACCTATATTGCTAGTTGTGTATGAGCCCATTTGAATGCCATCTAAATAAAGCTGCAATCCACCAAATCGAGTTAAACTTACTGCAACGTGATGCCAACTATTATCATTAATTTTTATATTTCCAAATGAATATGTCTTTCCCTCTGCTACCAATTCTAATCCACCACTAGCATTCGTATTAAAAGCCCACTTATTGCGGTACTGATTACTTTCGACAATGTCAGTACTATCACCTTTCCCATTTGACATTATTGTTGCATTGGACTGTTCTGTTTTCATCCAAAATGTAACAGTTGCGTCCATTTCCTTTGAAATAATCACTTTTGAAAAAGTATTGCTATTGGTGGTAAGATAATTCCCTCCCGAAAAATTATAGGCAGTCCCTTTAGGGAATATATCCCAATTGGCATTTGCAATATCCAAACTCTTGAACCTAGCTAAATCCTTAGCAGTAGATCCATTACCTTCATTCATTGGCCAAAATCCAACAATGCCGCTCTCGCTGCCCGATAAGGAAACATTCATATTGGCAACCGACTGATCTCTTGAAATTGGTTTAGCCCAAATTCTTAGATCATGTATGTTACCAATAAATGTACTACCTCCAATTATAAGTGGATTTGAATTGGTGAAATTTAGCGTTGTGATTGGATTTGGGATTGTAGTTGCAGTTAACTCCTTATCATTTTCGATGATGCTTAATTTTGGGATCGAGGCATTATAAGAAAGGGTATAATGATTAAAATTACCATCTTTTAAAATAGTACTAGTAATACTTTGACCACCCAAGGTGTATTTTAAAACATTATTGATTAACTCAATTTTTAATCCTCCAGATTGACTCATGAGAATGGAAGTTCCACTTGAACTCAAGTTTTTCATCCAAAATTCAATACTAAAATCTCCAGTAGTAATATAAGGCTTACTAATAGTTGCCGTATTACTAATTCCGCTAAATGCAAGAGATACTTCATGACGAACCGGCAACTGATTTTGTTGCACTAAAAATTCAAACTTTGTTACAGTTCCATTTGTTTTAACTGGCTTATTAAAGCGAACAGTGATATCATCACCAATTCCTAATATGCCATTAGTGGGAGTTGGTGTGCCAAAAACTACAGGGGCATCAAGACTAACTCTTCCCTGAATAATGGGTGACTCAAAAAAGGTATTGTTATAACAGGTTGATCTGGCCCTAATTTCATAAGCGCCGTTACTCAATCCCAATCCCGCTATATCCCATGCGTAATTTAATTGATCGCCACTAATCAATTTTACATTGGCGTCACCCCCTCTTATTGCAGCTGACGTATCAGCTGGATTTTTGTAATAGGTTCTTAAGCCTGTCCAATTTGGTGTCCCTTGCAGTCTGTACTCTAAATTAATTTTTTGAAAACTAGAAAAACTAGTATTATAATCTCCTATTGAAATATTTAGCGGCTTTGTATTGGATCCATCAAAAGCAGTATTTCTGTTCAGTAACCAATTATTAGAAGGTGCCATAACCGTTACAGGAGAACAAGCAGGTACAAAACTCGCAGAAACCAAAACAGCACTTGCCGCATTGTCATCACAAAGAGATTGTAGAGAAACCTTTATATTATTATAAGTAAACTGATCCTGCTTTACCTTTTTTAGAGTCATGGTGTAGGTAACCGTTTGACCAGCAGGGATATTGATTATTGTTCCATTAGGCTCAATGTTTATTAGAGCATTATTTGGGTTAGTAGTCTGATCTACAACCAACTTAAATGTTGCATTTTTATTAACCGTACTTGTATTGCGTAATTTTAAAACAAATTCTGCATTTCTGCCATCAAATACGCCAGTTACATTTGATGAAATAACTGTTATTTCGGGTTTTTCTAAAGCCATGGTTGCAACCGATAACGGCACTCTTTCATTATCTAAAAGATCAACAATGGTTGCATTAACATTTGTAACATTTGGATGTTTTGGATTGTAATAATGAGATAATTCAGGTCCTTCATAAGGGCATGATGTTTCGCCACCTTTTGTAATAAATATGGGACCGTTTCCATCAAAAGGATTGATTACATCTACACTTAGCAAGTTGCCGGCATCAGAATCCTTTAATGTGTAGCTAACGCTGCTAGTGTTTGCGCTTTGATCATTACTTGAGTTGCCCTGAACATAACCATTGTTTGTTGTTGTTGAAATTTGAAATCCAGTTTCATTAAGGGCAGCACCTGTAGTAAGGCCAATAGACTTATCTAGTTGTAATTCATACGAAAGCGAGGTAGCGCTAAGTCTATCTATCTGGTAAGACTTTGTAAAAGCCCCCACACCAGCATCTAAAGAAATATTTTCATAAAACGTTGAATTTAATAAATCCCTTAACTGTTTTGCAGAATTTGAGTAGGTATTTGTAACAGGGTCTTTTAACCCGTCTATAATGCTATTTAAAGATGTTTTTAAAATATCCCTATTATTGAATGCAAAATATTTTGAAAGTTCATTATTAAAAATAATTTTTTTCCAAAGATTAATAGAACTTAAATATGCATTTTTACTTAGAACTCCATCCTTATTTTCGGTTAAAGAACCATCATTAATTTTTCTAACAAACTCTTCGTATTTTGGAATAAGATCATTGATAATACTTCGTTGAGAATATATAAAAAATGTTTTTTCAGGCGCCTCATTAAAATAAATTGCTTTATTAATTTTTGGATAAATAACATTTGTATTAGAATTAGGCAACGGAACTACCGAAATAGGAACTGAGCTATTTTTAGCTGTAGAAGTTGTTAAATTGTTATAGGTGCCATAATATTGATTTGCAGAATAACCAATATACAAATCCGCATCACTTCCAACCCAATTAGGGTCATCACTTGTAGAAATGGACTGATTAAAACTATAGGTATTTTGGACACTTGTTCCATTAGACGAAGATTGAGACATTGTCACCCCAGAACTAACATCATTTGTTACATCTGTTTTTATAACGGGGCCTAAAATGGAACCGCCAACACTTAATTGAAAACCTAATGAAACAGTCCCGCCAGTTTGAATTCCTGAATTTGATTTATAAGAACTTTCTTTAGAAAAAGTAAATGAAGATCCTTTTGTAATTGTTGCAGAACTGTTTGAACCTGATGGATCCCGTAATACAAAATCAGGCAATTGCGGACCCGCTGTAACAAATGTTTGTGTACCATCTGAAACGCCACCTAAAAGTATTCCTTCTGTTTTATAATTAGTTAATGGATAGTCAATTCCATTTAATCTATACAATAAATTAATTGATCGTTTATAACCACTAGTTGAATCCGTATTAGGAATACCTCCTCTAAAAGAGTAAACAACCACACTTGGATCAGTAGATGACCTTGCCGTTGTTTCTGTATTTTTTAAAGCCAAATTATTTGTTGCAATAATCTCGCCTCCACTAACTGGAACCTTTGACACAACAGGGCTTGTTGAGCTACTATCGTAATTATAATATGATTCATTTCCTTGAATTTCAATTTTATAACTTCCAAATTGGCTATAGATTGGCGTTACTTGATTCGCTGCAATAGTATATGTTTTACCGTCCGCTGTAATTTGAGTATCAGAGGTTTGACTTTGAACATTAAATTTAGGATTGGCGATATACGTATACTTAAGCATTTCCTGATATGGTTCTCCACTAATTGTATTATTCCCTTGTGTAAAAGTTGGAGTTTTAAAAGCATTAATAGCCAAAAAATTGATTGTTTTATCTTGGTCTAATAATGGCTTATTACCCGGATTTTTGCCACTTTTAAAAGTCAAATCATTTTGCGATAGTGAGTATGAAAGTGGCAGCAATTTTACACGAAATTCGCCAGTTTCTTTATTGGTTAGAAAGCTGGTTTTATATTCTGGTGTAACTGTGCTTGATCCAACAGGAACATAACCAAGCGTCAATTGTGAAACTCCAATATTATTTATAGAAGTATAGTCGATGGTTTTACTAACGCCAGCAGCGTCTTTGTAGCTGTATGTTTTTTTGCCTTTGTCGCCAAAGCCTATCGTTTTTTCTGATTCAACCAGTCCACCTACAACTCTTCCAATAACCGTTACTTTGGTGGTATCGATAAAAGTAATGGGCTCATCTTGGTCTTGATAAAAATCTTGATAGGTATTTGTGACTACAATTTGTCCATTCACATTGGCACTTGTTTTGGCTGGGAACCTACCTTCATATAAAAAATTATGCCCGCTTTTTGCAACAGAAATAGCATGTTGACCAATAGGAACTTCTATGGTAAATCGTCCGTTTATATCTGTTAAAATAGGCTCATTATTAGCATCAATAGCTGGCTGATTGTCAATATTTACATAGGCGCCAGCCACTGGAATAACTGCATAACGCCTTAAACTATCAATTTGACCGGAAGCATTTTTATACGCCCAATATTCTCCTTTTTGATATTTCTGATTGCCAACTATATAAGCATTGTAAAATTCATCATCTTTAATATCACCTTTTATAGCAGGGTCTGATGTGGTAGGAAAAACGCCTCTACTATCATATACAGCAATGCCGTTAAAGGTAAATGAGGAAATATCTTTAAAATTTACATTATTGATAACTGTAGAACCTACACCAATGTAAGCTAGTTGTTGTTTAGGATTAAACTCGTGTTTGCCAAGCGAAGGAACAAGTGTATATGATGTTCCATTTCCGGAGTAAGGTACAGAAGAGATAACAAAATTTCCAAAAGCGTCCGTTACCCCCAAAATTCCTAATTGGGTATTGGTAGGAATGATATTACTAAATGATGTGGTGTTATCTAACTTTGCGTTATTTCCATGAAAACTAAATCCTGTAGACGAAAGGTCGTATGCGAATTTGCCAGAATTTTCATTTCCAGTAAGATAAGTATGTAAATAGGATTCGTTGCCTTTTAAATACCTTCGGTAATCTGTTAGAATTTGAGCACTCAATAAGGCTGTTTCATACACCCTTAGCTCGTCGAGGTAAGCTGTTTTACCCCCTCCTATGTTAAAATGGGTCCAACTTTGTGGATATCCATTTGCATCGGTATTTAATTGGATAGCCCTATTAGTGCTAGTAAATAAAGCGGTTGGTGCCACTGTTCCTGATTGGGCATTTTTAGCTAAAATATTATTGATTTGAGCTGTATAAGTTGCAGAAATTAAACGTCCATTGATATAGATTTCTGGCACTTTATTATTTCTCAATACAGCCGTAAAATGTGTAAACGAACCATTAATGTTTGAAATTGGAATTAAAAGATCCTCCCCTTTATTGTCTAAATCGCCACTTGGTATAAAATCACTCAATGTTATTATATGATTGCCAACTGTTATCGTGATTACATTCCTTGCATTAACCACTGATAATTTTACTTTGAAAGCTAGCGTTTCATCTAAATTGCTAAATAATTTATACAGCGTTATTTCATCATTATTAAAATTGGTTTCGGGTCTTAGCCATCCTTGTAAAGAAATAGAATCTTTAAGTGGCTTATGCAAATTGCTAACAGCCGCAAAAGTAGATCCTGGAATTTTTATGGAGCTTCCAAAATCAGATGTACTTCCTGTGGGTGATGCAGAAATTAGCACATTTTTTACTGGATTTCCTGCTGTAAAACTAACATTACCTGTAATTACGGCTGTTGGATTTCTATATCCAATCCCAATAATGTAAGATGAATAAATATTTTGTACGTTCTCAACACCTCTTGCAACAACTTTGTACTTATATAGTTTTCCCCCATCTGTATTATTATCATCAAATGTTCTAGCAGAAGCAGATAAAGTTACAATAGGATTTCCCCAAACTGGATTATCACTATCAATTTCTGTTGTACGATAAATTACAAAATCAGCAATTAAATTTAAATTATTTTTAATGGCCCAATTAATTGAAACTTTGTCTGTATAATAGCCTTTCGATACAACAAATGCATCTTCAGAAAAAGTATTGTAACGGTACCTAACCCCCCAAGGGAACCCCAAGTCCTTTAGATAATATTGAGTTGGATTATTTGTTTGTGGCACATTATTTACACCCATGTAAGGTAAACCCACTTGAATGCCTACACTTTTTATGGTAAAAGTTCCACTTACCCCATTTCTAGTTTGCGTAAGCTGCAAATTAAGGTTGTCTTTTTGTGAAGCTGCAGCGCCAATAACAGTTTTTACGCCTAATTTTTCTTGAAATTGAGCAAATATTGAGCCTATGCTACATGAAAAGATAATAAGCAGAACAACTTTTTTCATTGTAAAAGTTTTGTGAAACTTAATTGGTAATTGGTAAACAAAAACTATAAGATTAATTAGATTTTGATAATATAATTAACTCCATAGTTAATAGGGTGTGTTTGAGCGGAGTTTTCTGAATTACCTGTATTACCAGATACTGAATGAGAATGATCCCCCGAATTATTTATATTCAAAGGACCATACCTGAAAGCCCAATCAGTTCCACCTCTAAATGAACCATAACTGACTTCTCCAATTTCATTCCATACTCCAGCAACATTCCCTGTATGATTATGTAAGCCGCTATTTGCCGTATTTAAATTAACACTATGATTATGTGTTTTTAATGCATCGACTTGTACTTGTTTTAAATTTGGACCAGGTCTGGTAACCCCATTACTGTTAGATAAATTTCCAGATCCCGCCCCACGCAAAAACATGCCATTTAGATCAGGCGTATTAGCACTTCCTAATAATGTTCTTAACTGTGCATGATATACATTGTCCGGAATAGCGGCACCATTACACATTAACCAACCTGTTGGTGCAGTGGTTCCTACATAAGCCATAATGGTACCCGTTGGAACTCCATTTTGAGCCTGAATGGCATAAGGAACGGCTTGCAATTTTTCATTAGAAAAAATAACACTACCATAAGAGACTTTAAGATACGCTTGAGTATTAGAAATTATAGTAAAAAATTCACTACTAATCGTAATCACATAAGAGAAAACGCCAAAATTGTCTGTTTTTACATTGGCAGTTTGGTTAAGTATTGGTAATTCATTATTGCTACCATCTAAATAGTAAATCTTAAATGATAAGCCCAATGCATCAATATTTGCAAGAGCTGAATTGTTTTCGTCACGAGCAATGCCTTGAATAGATATTCCTGTGGACAGAACATTTGCTTGTGCAAATACATTACTTAGTGGAAATAATGATGCTAAAAAAAATAAGCATAATGAGAACTTTTTCATAATTGTTTTTTTAATGATGATTTGGGAAGTTTTTAAACCTTAAAGGAGTATGACTGGATAATAGTTCGTGTGTGCTATAAACTAAATTCCTCATTCGTAAAATTAAATAATATCATGCCCTTGTGAGTTAATTATGGAAAAACTGTTAATAAAATAATATTATATGTGAATAAACATGATAGGTGGTTTTATATTACCCGAAAAATCATAGTTATATAACCAAAGAGGTGAACGATTGTCTTATTCTTATTCTTTCAATGTCAATGGATTATCACCAAAATAAAGGGGATAATTCAAGATATACTCGAATTATCCCCTTCTTTAGATAGATAGAAATTTGAACCCGGGACCTCAGGGTTATGAAACCTGGACAGTGGCAAACGAATGCGTCTTGCTTTCGGCAGCCAGGCGCTGGGGGGGATGATGCACATTTCCATTCCTCCAATAGAATCGGTTCAACCCATTTATCTTTGTTTTTCAATCCTTGAACATGATTATGATCCAAACCATTTTGATTGCCCTTTCCTGCCTGCTTTTATTGGTGCTTTTGTTTCGCAAAACAGACAACGGCGCTGCACTTACCCAGCGT